>SFPH01000140.1 GCA_004552115.1 Bacteroidales bacterium | reverse complement strand
CCGGTTCACTGAATCTTACAATATATTTTCCCTCCTCGAAAACCAGCTTCACGCCATCCATCCGGTTCAGTATCTTCCTGAGGTTGTTCAGCGTCACTCCTCTGACATTCTTCGATTTCTCCTCTTCCTTGTCCGGCCAGATGAGGCCGCTGAGCCGTCTGGAACTGATGCCCCCGATCCGGGTATGGAAGAGGATGAGCAGCAGGGTCTCCTTGAGACGCCCCGTGAGCAGGCTCGTTATGTCCTCACCGGACGAACTTGTCAAAGTCAGGCTTCCGAACAGCAGGAGGCTGTCCGGGCCGTCTTTCCTTGGTCGTATCCTTGCGCCATGCTTCTCGGACGCCAGCAGGCGGACCCGGCCTTTCCGCAGGAATCTCATCCTCAGGAACGATCCTCCCCAGCCTGCCGCAATAACCGTCAGACCGAGTATTATCCACTGCAATGGAAGCCCCTTCCCGGCTGCTTTTTCCTTGAGCGGAGGTTTAGGAGGGAAGTCGATGCTGTAGCATTTGACGCTGGAGCTGATGTCGTCCCTGGACTCCTCCACTATGGCTATGAGTTTGCCCAGAGTCTCGTCGAGGAATAGATTCGCATTGGTGGTGATCTTGTCCGAGAATATAGGAATTGTATTGCCCAGTTCTTCCCGGCTTCCGTCGCTGATGGCGAATCTTGTCAGCTGGAGTTCGGATTCGGTCTCGCTTTCCGGGTAGCACAGTACATAGAAATGATCTTCCCCGTCCAGCACCATGTTCCTGGCAGCCACCGTGTTGCCTTCCGACGGGCTGTCAAGCGACCATTTCTTCTCTATTGTGAAATCCGGTAGCTGCACCTTGTGCAGATCGTGGAAATACTGCCTGCCGACAATCTGCTCGCCGCTCTCATTTCCCATTCCTCCGTATATGTAGAGGGCGTTTTCCTCCGGATCGTAGCCCATGGCGCTGAAGTATCTCGGCCAGATTCTGTCTCCTGTCGGTTCGGGACAGGCGGACCACTCTCTCCGTTCCAGATTGAATCTGGTGAAACTGCCGTTGTAGCGCCTGTCTCCGAAGCCTCCGAAAATGTAGAATTCGCCGTTGAGGGTGTCGAGCCATTCGCAATGGTGGTGCATCTGCATGTCCAGATTCTGTTCCGAGACAGGATACCATACCAGATGTGCAGTGTCAAGCCTCGCCATTGTGACGGGGCCTTTCCAGTCTTTGTCGTACCGCACTTCATAGGCGTAGATGTCGCCTGTTTCCGGATTCATGAAATTGGTTCCCAGGGTCAATGCGACAGGGCAGTGATTCCTGAATCGCATGCTTCTGCGCCGTCTTGTCTGCAAATTGTATGTGGTCAGGGAGTCGCGGCAGAATGCCCTGATCTCGTGTGAGATTCCGTCGTATCCGGCGCAGAGGAACTCATTGGATCTCGTTTCGAAGACCATCTGCCATTTCCGGCTGTTCTCGGAAACCCAGACCGGATTGTCCACCCTGCCTTTGATTCTTCTGCGGTCATCCCTGGCGAACTGACCGCTTTCTTCATTGAGCCGGAACCTGTAGGACGAAGTCAAGTCGCTGATGACGAGGTCCTTGATGGTAAATGAGGGAATGTCTATGAGAAACCTGTTGCGCCCGAAAATGAGCTCCGGGTGGATGCCGTTCTTGCTTATTCCGTATGCGGCATACACGGTGTCCCTGTCGATGGCCAGCATCACCGTATCCTTTTCAAGAAACATCCGGAAGTCCACGTCAAGCCATTCCGATGCGTTTCCTTTCTCCTTTCTGGGCACGGTCAGCGAGATGGCCGTGAGCCGGTTCTCGATATTGACATAGAAGCGGTGGTCATTCTTCGCCCCGTCGTAGAACAGGATGACCGCAGGGTCGGATCCCACCTTCCTGTCCTCCAGCCTGAAGATTATTCCTCTCTCCGCATCCCTGTAGCTCTGGAAGCGGAACCGGATTCCGAACTCATTCTCGAAGGTGGGCGTCCGGTTGTCGAACACGGTGAATGAGGTCCTTTCGTCAATTGCTGTCTCAAGTCCCTTGAACCTCAGGCCCTGTGCCTCCGCAATGTCCGGGAGAAAGAAGGAAAGCAGCATTGTGACTGCTGACAGCAGCCTGAATTTTCCGCTGGTTGGGTAGGTCATAGTCCGGTTTTCATTAAAATTGCGGTTAAATTTAGTAATTTTTTTGATTTTTAACCCCGTTTTAACCGAATTCTTAATCTATGGCCCTTTATTTTGCAAACCGTTTTAAAAAACCGACGAAAAATGACCGCATTTCTACACTCGAAACTGATTACCGTCACACTTGCCGCACTCGGCATCTTTTTCTCCTGCTCCTGTTCGGACAATATCGCGTCCGGCGAAGGTGGCAGTAATGATGACAAGACAGGAATCGACATTACCCCGAATCCCGATGCCCGCTCCTATATGGATATGTATGACGCGATTTCGGATGCGGGGCAGTACTATATGCCGGAGACAGCCCGCATTCCGGCGAAACATTGGACCTGCGTCGATGTGGAGACCCGCGGGGACAGGAATGAGACTGGCAAGGCCGAACATCAGTATGGGCTTCAGTACCATCTTCTCGCCCAGTCACTTGCAGGCCTTGTCAACAGGGCCATGGACGAGGGCAGGACAGATGTCGGCATCTGGCTTGAGGTGAACGGAGAAGGATATGCGGCCTGCAAGCAGAATCTCGGGCCCGAGCTGGGCCGCCAGACTGCAATCGAACTCTGCACCAAGACTTATGCGGAGGGAAATGTACGGGATCTCATTGATGGATATGTGCTCACGGATGTCGTGAACAATCCGGAGAGCAACGAAGTGGCAACCGTGGCCGCCCACGTTTATAACAGCATCATTGTCGATGTCCGGGACGAGGCCATTTTCAAGGATGCCGGCTATGAGCTTAAATATGACGCGCGCGCGAAGTCCACTGAGGACGCCTGGAGGGAATTCCGGGACAGATGCAGCAACAAGGCCCTCGTGGTCATGCCGGTCCAGACCGGAGAACTCAGGGAATTCGCCATCAAGAACAGGCTTTTCTGCTTCAATCTGAACAAAAGATACGGAACCACGGACGGCGGCCAGAACAACAATCTCTTCGACGAGGTGCTCGCCTGGCTTGTTCCCAATGCTCCCGTACTCGGCTGGGAGAACGGGGTCGCCGGTGAAGATGTATTCGTGGGCAAGGTTTCGCGCTACGGAAAGCTGATGCTTGCGGCTGACTGGAGCTACAACCATTCCCTGACCTCCGCCGGTGCGAGACAGAATCAGGAGCAGGTTCTGGCAGGTGTCATGAATCCGAGGGACATTGATTACGACAAGCACGGAAACTTCACCGCATTCTTCCTTTCGGACGGGGACAACTACCAGTGGACGATGGGAGACGGCTTCGTGAATGATTTCTATACTCTTCCGACCAACGAGACATCCTGCATGAGCTACGGACTCTGCAGCCAGGCCATGAGCGAGCTTGCACCTGTGCGATTCAGGCAGCTCTATTCACTGCAGAACAGCAAGGGTACATTGATGGAATGCTTCGGAGGGGGATATTTCTACGTGGACACATACGCTGAGGCTTCCGCAGACAGGAAAGGAGCTCTCAGGCAGCTTGCCGAGAGGACGGCGGCCCACATGAGGCAGCACAGGCTCAAGGTCCTGCACCTCATGGCCATGTCCTGGGATTCGTCCGCGGCGAGGGAGGCCTATCAGGCTTTCGTGGATGCCAACGACCAGCTGGAGGGCATCGTCACCATTCAGTACGACCCTTATTCTGCAGGTGGCGGACGTGTGCTCTGGTGCACGAACA
>SFPH01000006.1 GCA_004552115.1 Bacteroidales bacterium | reverse complement strand
GGCAGCAGCGAGAAATGCTGGCGTCAGGAAGCCCGCAAAGGCAGCTATTTCCAGCTCAAGGGCTATCTGGAGCTCCTGCTTAAAAGACTGGGAGCCGACATTTATTCTCTGGATACGGCTCCGGCCCCGTCCGACTTCTTTGCCGAGGGCGTATGCTATCTGCTTCCGGGCAGTGGAAAAGTGCTCGCGACAATGGGTACAGTATCGAAGGCCATGCTCCGTATGGCGGGAATCCGTCAGCCGGTGTTCGCTGCGGAGATTTCCTGGCCGGTGCTCTTTGAGATAGTCAAGCGTAACAAGATAAAATACAAGGAGTTGCCGCGCTTCCCTGAGGTGCGTCGTGACCTGGCTCTGCTCGTGGACGAGAATGTCTCCTATGCAGATCTGCGCAAGACTGCGCTCAAGGCGGGACGCAAGCTCATACGCAACGTGGGACTCTTCGACGTCTATCGCGGTGAGGCAATCCCTCAGGGCAAGAAACAGTATGCGATGAGTTTCGTGCTTCAGGACCCGGACAGGACCCTTACCGACAACGAGGTCGAGTCGGCAATGTCGCGCATACTCAATGCCCTCACAAGCGAGTGCGGGGCCGTTTTGAGATAGGTTTTCCTTACGGACATGAAGCGCAGGCATCTCAGAATAGCAATCATAATCCTGGCCGTCGTACTGCTGGGAATTGTCCCGACGTTCTTTATGCATCGTAACGGACGGGTAATTCCGAGGAACAAGATGGCAAGGATATATGCGGAGATGCTCTTGACCGACCAGTGGATCAACGACAACTGGGTACAGAACCGAAGCGCGGACACCAGTTTCGTCTATCGTCCCATACTGCGCAGGTACGGATATGACGAGAAAGACTGGCGCAAATCGGTATCGAAGTACATCAAGGACCCGGACCGCTATTCGAGGATATTGAAAAAGAGTGCAGCTATGCTTGAGGCTCGCGAGAAAGAGCTCCGCCTCCGCCTGGACCTGATCAATGCGGCGGAAAGGCTGGAGCAGGAGACTGCCGGCTTTATTCCTGAGCGTCTGTACTGGCTGGCCGGAATGCGTAATCCGGACAACTTCGTCGAGGACGGACTTGTCTTCTACGTCGATTCCGTGGGCGGCAGCGAGTGGCGTTTCGACCCTTACCGCGGCTACGACACCCTTTTTGCCGGCCCGGTCTGGAAAATATCCCTGCGCGACAGCGTCTCCGTTGATAGTCTTTCCGTCTCCGTCGATAGCCTTTCAGTTGATGTGGACAGTCTTTCCGTCTCCGTCGATAGCCTTTCAATCGGTGTGGACAGCATTGCGCCTGTCGTAGCAAAGCCTGCGACGGACAAAGATGTAAAAAAGCCAGTGGCAGGGAAGGATGCTGACAGAAGACTTTCTGTGGATGCTGACAGAAACTTATTGTTGAGACCGGATGCTAAGATTCAATAAAATAGTTTTCGGCCCGATTCACAGCCGCAGGCTTGGCTCTTCTCTTGGGGTCAATCTTTTGCCATTGAACGGGAAATTGTGTAACTTTGACTGCGTTTACTGCGAATGCGGATGGAATCGTGACGGACGTTGCAGCGGAACCTTGCCGGCGGCGGAAGAAGTGGCCGGAGAATTGGAGAGGGTGTTGATGTCCTGCAGGGAAGATGGTACGGCCATAGATTCCATTACATTCTCCGGAAACGGTGAACCTACCCTGCACCCGGAATTCCCGCTCATTATAGACAGGACTCTGGAAATCAGGGACAGGCTCTGCCCGGAAGCGAAAGTCTCCGTACTGAGCAACGCCAGCCGCCTGGACCATCCGGAGGTGCTTGCGGCGCTGAAGAAAGTCGATAACCCTATACTGAAGCTGGATGCGGTCAGCCGCGAGGGTGCGCAGCTGGTGAACAGGCCGGGGTTTGATTGGGAACTTGATGACATAGTGAAGGGAATGAGCTCCTTCGATGGGAATTTCATTCTGCAGACTATGTTCCTTTCCTCTGATTTCTTCGACAGCTCCTCCATCCTGGAACGCTGGATGGACCTGGTCAGGGAATTGCGCCCGAGAAAGGTGATGGCCTACTCCCTCGACAGGGAAACGCCTATGTCCGGACTGAGACCGTACTCTGCAGCGCGTATGGAAGAGATGCTCTCCCCGCTGATAAGGGAAGGATTTGATATACAGATAAATGCTTGAAACAAACTATATTATGACAGATTATTTGAAAAAATACGCCTATACTCCCGATATCGAGGAGATCAACCGCTGTCTTTCCAACATTGCCGGCAGCCTTGAGAACTTCACTACCGCCCAGGTGATGAAGGATTGCTTCTCGATGATGGACCTCACCTCGCTCAAGACTCAGGACACAGACCAGTCCATACTGAAACTCGTGCGCAAGGTCAATGCCTTCAAGGAGAGCTATCCCGATTTCCCGAACCCGGCATCCATCTGCGTATTTCCGAATTTCGCTCCTACCGTTAAGGAAGCCCTGACTGCGGAAGGGGTACACGTGACTGTCGTTTCGGCTTGTTTCCCAAGCTCGCAGAGCTTCATCGAGGTCAAGCTCAAGGAATGTGAACTTGCAGTTGAAAAGGGAGCTGACGAGGTGGATATAGTGCTGGCCCTCAATGCTTTCATGGCAGGAGACTACGAGAGGGCCTCTGACGAGATTCTTCAGATACGCCATTGCATAGACTCTGTTGCGGAGCGTCAGGGCCGCCGTGTAATACTCAAGGTCATAATCGAGACCGGTGTTCTCGTAAGTCCGGAAAACATAGCCAAGGCCTCCTTCCTCGCGATGGAGTCCGGCGCCGATTTCATAAAGACCTCTACGGGAAAGGTCGAGGTGAACGCCACCCCTGTAGCCGCCTTCGTGATGTGCGAGTGCATAGCCGCCTACTACAAACTCACCGGAATCAAGGTCGGTTTCAAGCCTGCTGGCGGTATGTCCTCTGCGGCTGATGCGGCCTGCTATTATTCCATTGTCGCTACCGTGCTGGGCAAGGATTGGCTCAACAAGGATTTCTTCCGACTCGGAGTTAGCCGTATGGCCAATAACCTGCTCTCGGAAGTCGAGCAGAAGACCGTTTCCTTCTTTTAGGAAAATTTTTTCATATTTCTTGCGTGTACTTTTTTGTACACGCAAGACGCAGGATACATTTGCCCCATCAAAATGGAATTGCGATGGAAAAGTGTCCTGTTTTTTTTATGGCCTTGCTGGCCGCTCTTGCCTGCAGCAGGCTGGAGAGCGACGACCCGTATGCCTCGTTGGGCCTGACATACGGAAAGAATCTTTCCCACGATGAGATCTGTCTCGGGGGCAAGCTTGAGAATCCTTACAAGACCATCAATATCCAGAAGGCCTGTGAATCCCTCTATCCCACCCGGGCCAGGGTACCTGTCGAAACGACGGATCTCTATGTGCGTTTCCTGCCGGCAGACGATGAAGAGTTTGCAGCCCTGGAAGCCCTGGGGCTGGATCTGGTGGACCATCCCGTGGATTATGAGATAATCAGGGATGGGGACTGGTATCACGACCCGACCCTGCCGGAAGAGGCCATAACCTGGCAATACTCGCTTGTTCCGAAGGATTTCGATTTTCCCGACATCCGCTATGAGATTCTGGACGAGTGCTATCTTCACGAGCACGCGGCTTCGACCAAGGCTGCGGAAGGAGTGGATTGGGCGGAGGTGGAGCGTCGCGCCTATGAAATCAGCGGGAACGCCTCCCTGCTCGCTCCCCGCACCCGTTCCGGAGAGGAATCCGTGCCTTCCGGACGCATCACCCTTATAGACCCGGACGCAGACGGAGGCAAGCCGGTCGGTGTCGAGGGTGTGAGGATATTCTGCAACTCCTTCATACGTTTCGATACAGCCGTTACCGACAGGGACGGATGGTATTCAATGAAGAAGGGCTTCTCTTCGGAAGTGAACTACCGTATGGTGTTCAAGAACGACGCCGGCTTCAGCATAGGGTTCAACCTGCTCCTGGTGCCTGCCTCCGTCTCCACTTTGGGAAAGGCCGGTCCGGAAGGCGTCAATATGACCGTCACCTCCGATTCCGAGCACAAGTTATACACCCGCTGCGTCGTGAACAAGGCCGCCCGCGACTACATACGCCGTTGCGGCGAAGACGATATGGACCTCGTTGCGCCTCCTGACGACATACGTATATGGATATTCAACAAGCTGAACGCATCGTCCTGCATAATGATGCACCACGGCGCCGTGATCGACCAGGGGCGCATAGCCGCCTTTCTGGGCAGCTGGTCCGTGCTGGTAAAGATATTCGCGCCCGACATCACCGTAGGTACGGCGGCTGCGGACTCCTTTTCGGACATATATTCCACCACGACGCACGAAATGGCCCACAGTTCCCATTATGCGCAGGCCGGCAACGGCTTTTGGGACGACTATATATATTATATACTCGAATCCTTCGTGCGACAGGGGGACTGCTACGGCGACGGCAGCTCCGAGATGGCGGGACTTTGCGAACTTGGGGAAGGCTGGGCCTACCATATCGAATCGAAGATATATCAGCAGCGCTACGGAGGCGCCTACCCTTCATTCGGCTGCGGCTACTGGTTCAAACCCCAGATATTCCGCTACCTTGACGAAAGGGGTATAAGTCCTTCGGAGCAGCTTGAGGCGATGGAGGAGGATGTGAGGACGAGAGATGCGTTCCGGGACAGACTGGTGCAGATGTACCCGTCCCGCAGGAGGGTGGTAGAGCAGGTGTTCAACAGGTATAACTGATGTTGGAATGGGTTTTATCAGGACTGTTGCAGTGGCTCTGGGGCTGCTGACACTTGCTTCAGCGTCGGGATTGGCCCAGCAATGGGCCGTCTCGACCAACCTCGCCGATTACGCTGCGCTCGCCACTCTGAATCTGGATGTGTCGGCAGCCGTACATCGAAACTTCAGCGTAGGGGCTTCGGTGGATTACAATCCTTTCACCTGGAACCAGGGGGAGGAAAAACAGTTCCAGCTGAGGCATCTGGACGTGGATCTGGCTGCGAAATGGTGGCCGTGGCACGTCTATTCCGGGTGGTGGCTGTCTGCTGCGGCGCGTTATCGCTGTTACAATTTCGGCGGCATTGTCTCTCCTTCTACAGAAGAGGGGGATGCGGTGGGGATGGCCGCTTCCGCCGGTTATTCGCTGATGATAGGCAGTCATCTGAATCTCGATTTCGGACTTGGACTCTGGGCCGGCAGGACCTGGTACACCCGCTATGCCTGTCCACGTTGCGGAAGGACTTTGGAAAAGGGTTCCAGGCCCTTCGTTCTGCCGGACAATCTTATCATTTCCCTGACCTATGTCTTCTGAGCCGTCAAGATATTGCCTCTTCGCAGTCTCACTGCTCTTTGTACTCCTGTCTGTGCTCCATTGCTCGACGGGTCGCAATGCCGGTCGTGCGTTGTCTTCCGGCGGGCTGTCGCTTTCCCTGCCTTCCGAGGAGGAATACGAACAGAAGCGGGAGGAGATCGTCAATACGGTAGTGAGCGACAGCAGCCGCAAGGAGGGCCCCATAATAATGAATGCCATACGGGACGACGAAACAGGGGAGATGGTGGCTACCGATGTCATACGCGCATCCAAGGTCACAGCCCGCTTCCGTCACGTGGCGGAGCGCTTCGGCAAGTTGAGTCTGGAGTTCGACATCTGCGTGCCTGAGGAAATGACCGACTCGAGATGGCAGTTGAGGTTCCATCCACAGATGTCGCTTATGGGAGAGAGTGTCGCACTTGATCCCGTGCTCATCACGGGAAGCCGTTACAGGGATGCTCAATTGCGTGGGTATCAGCGCTATAATGCATTCCTGGCTTCAATAATCAGCGATTCCCTCGCCTTTATATATCTGGACCAGCTGGAATTCTTCCTCAGGAGGAACTTCCCGGACACCTATGCTATGAAGACGGATAGCAGCGTTGTTGCGGAGCCGCTCGCCGAGAGCCTCTTCGGAGTGACCCAGCGCCAGGCCCTCGAGCATTACACGAAGAAACTCCTGTACAGGCGCAACGAAAGGCGCAAGAGCCGGCGCAATCGTATGTATGAAAAATATGTCAAAGCTCCCCTTGTCACCCAGGGGATACGCCTCGACACCGTGATAAGAGGTGATTCCGGACTGGTTTACCGCTATGTGCAGGAACTGCAGTCGCGCCCCGGTCTGCGGCGCATAGAACTTAGTATGGAGGGATCGGCCTGGTCCTATGGCAAGAAGATTTGCGATTTGCCACATCCCGAAGGGCTGGTATTCTATGTCAGTTCGCTTTCGAGCCTGGCTGACGGGACCAGCCGTTATATGACACGCGTTATCGAGAGAAATGCCTACGACAGGACCCTGGCTCTGATAGACTTTGCGCAGGGACGTTCGGAAATAGACAGCAGTCTGGGCTGCAATGCCGCGGAGCTGCGGAGGATAGAGCGCAATATTGCCGGAATCTTTGCCAATCCGGATTTTGAGCTGGATTCGATGGTTGTGTCAGCTTCCTGCTCCCCGGAGGGCAGTTACAGACACAACTCCGCCCTCGCCGCTGCCAGAGCCAGGTCGATGAGAGAATATCTCTCTGTCGAGTGGATAGAGTGTGCGCCTGTGATGAGGGACAGTCACGTGCCCGAGAATTGGGAGCGGCTCCAGCGCCTGATTGCCTCCGACTCGCTGATTTCCGCTTCGCGCAAGACGGCCTTGCTGGAACTTATAGGGCGAAACGGGGATCCTGACAGAAGGGAGAAAGCCCTGTCTGCCCAGCCGGAGTACCGTTACCTGAGGGAGAAGATTTATCCCCAGCTGCGTACCGTGCAGCTGGAATTCTACACCCACAGGGCCGGTATGATCAAGGATACCATCCACACTACCGAACTGGACACCGTCTATATGTCCGGGGTGGAGGCCATACGTCAGCTGGACTATGAGACTGCGGTGCGCAAACTTCGTCCGTACAGGGACTATAACGCTGCTCTCGCCCTTGTATCCCTTTCGTATAACCACAGCGCACTGGACATATTGGCCGAACTGGATGAGACGAACGCCCGGGTCTGGTACCTCAGGGCAGTGGCACTCTCCCGGCTTGAACGTTTCGACGAGGCCTACAGGGCCTGGCAGCGCAGCGTCGAACTCGATGGAGCGATGCTGCACAGGGGTAATCTGGACCCGGAAATAGCCGAATTGGGAAAAAGATATGTCGGACACACATATTAATCAATATAAATATATGAAACACAATTTTTTTATCGCAGCAGCGCTGGTAATTGCGGCGACTGCATGCACAAAGCAGCAATTGCAGCCGGCAATCGGAGGCGAGGAAGAAATGGCGGAACTGACTGTGTCCGTTCCTCAGATCAGCACCAGGGCATCGGGTGTGAGTGACGCAAATGTCAAAAATTTCCAGGTTTTCATTTTTCAGGACGACAAACTGGAGGCCACTGCCGAGGGAACTACCGCACCACAGACCTTGAAGTTGACAAAGGGAGTCAAGAAGGTGGCCGTGCTTGCGAATCATCAGAAAATCAATGATGTCAGCACTTACGCTGAACTGAAAGCCAGGTCTTTCGACCTTGCTGCCAATGCCCCCGATGCCCTGCTTATGTTTGGCGAGGACGGCCTCAATCTGAGTGGGGACATTTCAACGACCATTGATGTAAGCAGGTTGACCGCCCGCGTGGAACTGCAGAAGATTACCAATGCTCTGGAATTGGAGGCATACAAGGGCCTGGAGATGACTCTGAAGCGTGTTTATCTGATCAATGCCGTTGGAGAAAGGACTGTGGCCGGGGAATATGAGAATGCCAAATGGTACAACCTTGGGAAATTTGTCTCCGGGGACTGCAACGGACTCCTGCTCGAGGAAGCGGAGCGTCAGATTCAGTCGGAAGGAAGTGAACTGAATTATTGTTTCTATACTTATCCCAACTCCGACAGCAGCAGTCCTGTGCGCCTTGTGGCCGAGATTGCCATCGGTTCCGACATCTGGTACTATCCCGTCACTATTCCTACTGTGCTCGCCAACACCAGGTACATAGTCAGCAACCTCAAAATTACCCGTATCGGTGTGGATGATCCGGACCAGGCAATAGATTTCGCAAATAGCGGGGTCAGCATAGAAGTCAAGCCTTGGACTAAAAATGAAATAGGAGAAGTTGTCATCTAAATAATATTCAATAACTTGTCTTGAAATGAGAAGGATTTCCGTTGCGTCGGCTCTGTTGCCGGCAATGCTTCTGCTGCCGTGCTCCTGCATCAAAGAGAATAGGGGAGACTGTCCGTGCTGTCTGATATTGGAATTGGGTGAGGTGGATAACCATAGTGCCCCTTCCCTCACGGTGGACCTGACTGGCGCGACGGATTTCCATCTCTGTGAGGAAATCTCGGATTACTCCTCCGGGAGGGTTTTCGAGGTGCCGCGCGGAAAGCTGTTCGTGAATGTGTTCCATATTGCAGACGGCGATGTGTTTTCTCCCGACAAGGGCTTCGTCGTGGACGAAGGCCGGGATTACCCGGAACTCTGGCTGCACAATTCCGTCCTCAATACGTCGGTGGATGTGAGACGGGATACGGTGCGGCTGCACAAGAGTTACAGCCGGCTGGATATGCATATACTTTCGGACGGGCGGCCAGTGGATTTCGACCTGGGCGTGGATGGCAAGGTGTGTGGCTATTCCCTTGACGGGAAACCGGAGGACGGTGTTTTCAGGGTGTCACTTCGGCCGGACGGGAATGGCGACTGCCAGCTCTGCGTACCGAGGCAGAAAGACAGTTCGCTATCTCTTTCCATCGTGGATGACGGAGATGTCCTCAGGCGTTTCGCCCTTGGGGAATATATAGTACGGAGCGGCTTTGACTGGACCAGGGCCGACCTTGAGGACATCGATGTCACCATAGATTTCTCCAGAACAACGGTGAATTTCCGAATATGCAATTGGGAAACTTCCTACAGTTTTGAGATTGAAATTTAACTCACATCTTGTCGGATTGAAAAGATTTTGTATCTTTGCAGTCCACTTGCGCGGGTGGCGAAATGGTAGACGCGCTAGTTTCAGGAGCTAGTGGGGTAAAACCTGTGTGAGTTCGAGTCTCATCTCGCGCACTTAAAAAGAGTTTAACTTTCTGTCATCAGTTAGTTAAGCTCTTTTCCTTTTGTCATTCCCGTTCCATTGGATGAAAACGTTGTCAGTTTTCACTCCCTCAAGAGTCTCCTGTCCGGATTCTCCCTCCAGCGTGCATCGATTCTTGATTTCAAGCCAAGATTTGGGAATCGATGCAAGAAACCTTCCAGGAATCGATATTTCTGACTTCGCTGCTATAGTTCGCTCCGATGCATATCACTTCCCTGCCATCCTCCTTGAACTTGTCAGCATAGCCCATGTCCTCAATCTGCTTAAGAGCAATTTCTGCGGAGGCGTTGAACTTGAACTCGAAGATGTAGATATACCTGTCGGTCCTGATGGTCATATCCATCCTTCCCTTGCTGGTGTGTTCCTCCACTTCGGCATAGAAGCCACAAAGCGTCGTGAGTATATACATCACGCTCTGGAAGTGCCTTTCCTGGTCCGGCTGGAGCTCATAAGGGCAATTGGAAAGGAACGCCTGCAGACGGGCCATGAAACCCTCGATGTCCTTGTTTCTAAGACACAGTACAAATTGGCTGATCTCAAATCCGGATCTCGTTTTCTCGACATTGGTATAGTAAGGAATGAGGAACTTCACGAACCCCTCCTCCACCTCCTTGTTCGGATACCCCAGCTTGTACAGGCTGAATTCCTTGTCATACCCTTTTATCGTCAGATATCCACTTTGATATATCACCGGGATCGGGTTGGTGGAAGTCGAGTCGACGCTGTTCAGTTCATCGGCCGTTGGCTCTTCCTTCTCGAGATCGGACAGATTGTAGTTATGTTTCTTGAGCAGTTCGACAAGGTATGTCGGGGTTCCGGTCTCAAACCAGTACGAGCCGAGTTTCTTCTTGTCAAGTGCATTCAGGATACTGAACGGGTTATACATGCCAGGTGTGTCATCTTCGCTGAAATGGTATCCGTCGTAGTTCTCTTTCAGCATAGCATAGGCATCTTCCGGCTGTACGCCGAGATTCCTGGCCATGGCTTCAACATCCCCGGACAGATTGCTCCGTATCTCCTTCTCCGTCAATCCGCAGATGTCATAGTATCTCGGATCCATGGAGATGTCGTTAAGGTGGTTCAGATCGCTGAACACGCTGACCTTGCCGAACTTCGTGACTCCGGTCAGGAAGGCGAACCGAATGTATCTGTCGCTGGATTTTAAGGCTCCGTAGAAACTCTTAAGGGTGGAACGGTATTCGTCCTGGAGAGCATCGTTGCCTATCGCCTGCAGGACAGGTTTGTCGTACTCGTCCACGAGGATGACCACTCTCCTGCTGGTCTTTTCATAGGCTCGTTGAATGATTCCCTGGAATCTTCTGCCGAAATCCACTTCAGCTGGATTCTTTCCATACAATTGCTCCCAGCTGTCCAACACTTCGTTCAGAACATTGTTCAGAGCGCTAACACTCTCGTATTTCTGTGTGTTTAAGTCAAGATGCAGCACGGGATATTCAATCCAGTCCTTTTCCAGGCTCTCTATCTCAAGACCGGAAAACAAATCCTTTCTTCCAAGGAAATATGCTTCAAGAGTTGACAGGAACAGGCTCTTTCCGAAACGCCTTGGACGAGAGAGGAAATAGTAACATCCCGCATTTGCCAGACGATAGACAATCCCGCTTTTATCTATGTATTTGTACCCTTCGGTGCGCAATTTCGCGAAGTCCTGGACTCCTATAGGCAGTTTTTCGCTCAACATATTACTATATGATTTGTAATAATTATTACTTTTCGGCTCTCGTACCGTCTGCGTAATAGACCGTCTCGCAGAGCAAGGTGCCCTCCGCAGCTGTATCCTCCGGGACATGGCCGATGACTTCCGATGCCAAGTTAAGCAGATTATTGCGGTTTTCAAAGCATTTGGAGCGGGTCTGTGAGTCCGATGTGGGAAAACTAAAATTCTCAGCGGAGCAATGCCCCGCTGAGAATCATTATTGATGAACTATATACTTTCGAGAGAATTTTTTTCCTGGATGATCCTGTTCGCTAATATAGTATTTCCCTCTATCTTTAGGGAATTCTTTTAAGCACATGACAAAATTTTAAAAATATCAAATGGTTGGGGCCTAAGAGGGTTCAGAAGCACGCTGGCTATGTGCTCAAGCCCGTACTTCATCACGCTGATGGCTCTATTCCCAGTCTTTAGTATGCGG
>SFPH01000139.1 GCA_004552115.1 Bacteroidales bacterium | reverse complement strand
AAGGATGGTGATGTGGCCTGCGTCGGCGGACACCGTCACGATTCCAGGATACGCAACGAGGTTTACGAGCATACCTATATGTTCAGGATATTTGTCCCTGTCAAGGCCGGGGTCACAGAACTCAGGCTTCCTGCGGACAAGGCAGTCACGGTCTTCTCTGCCACTGCAGTAAAGGCTCAGCATGCTGATGCCGAGTCCGTTTCCGATATGGTTCTGCATCTTGAGAGGCTGTAGGCGTTTTACTTCAAATATAAAATTGCAAGAGCGGGGATTCAGTCGTCCCCGCTCTTTTTGATAATTTCTTGGCATAATCATTGTCTTTTCGAGAAATGTATATATCTTTGTAGTGTATTAATAAACTAATACACAATTACTCAAAAGCTCCTTCATTGGATTTGAATTTTTAAACTGCTGATAATGAGCCTTATAGAACTCAAGAATGTCAATAAGACATACAATAACGGCCAGCCTCTTCACGTGCTGAAAGGCATTGACCTCTGCATTGAGGAAGGGGAGTACGTATCCATCATGGGAGCATCCGGCTCCGGCAAGTCCACATTGCTCAATATTCTCGGGATTCTCGACAACTACGATACCGGAGAATACCGCCTCGACGGGAAGCTCATAAAGGACCTCTCGGAGACAGAGGCGGCTCATTACCGCAACCGGACAATCGGCTTCATCTTCCAGTCATTCAACCTCATTCCGTTCAAGACCGCAGTCGAAAACGTGGAACTCCCGCTTTTCTATCAGGGAGTGTCCAGAAAGGAGAGGCACAGGATGGCATTGGAATATCTTGACAGGCTGGGACTTGGGGCCTGGGCCGAGCATTATCCGAACGAACTCTCCGGCGGACAGAAGCAGAGAGTCGCCATTGCCCGGGCATTGATCACATCGCCCCGCATCATACTTGCCGACGAGCCTACCGGAGCCCTTGACTCGAAAACCAGCCTTGAGGTGATGGAACTTCTGGGCCGGCTCAACAGAGAGAACGGGGTCACCATCATCGTGGTTACACACGAGAGCGGAGTCGCCAACTCCACCGACAAGATCATTCATATAAAGGACGGAATCATCGGTTCGGTAAATATCAATACCGGCCATGACGCATCCCCGTTCGGAGAAGGAACAATAATGAAATAGCCTATGGAAATCTTTGATGAGATATGGGGCTCCCTCCGGCGCAACAAGATGCGTACTGTCCTGACCGGCTTCGCCGTCAGCTGGGGCCTGTTCATGATAATCGCCCTTCTCGGAGCCGGGACAGGACTCCTCAATGCGATGAGTTCCAATGCCGGAGATATCCTGACCAATGTAATCACCGTCTATCCGGGCTTCAGGAGCATCCCTTACGACGGTATGGAGCAGAATTCCTATGTGCGCCTGGATATGGAGGATGTCGCCTATACCTCCGGCCCGAGATTCTCGGACGTGGTCGATGACGTGACCGGTTCGATATACTATTCCGACACCCTGTCCTTGGGAAGGGAGTACCTGAGCGCCAACATAGTGGGCGTCGCCCCGCTCTACAGCCGGATCAATGACAAGAAACTCCTCACCGGCCGCTTCCTCAATGACAAGGATATTGAAGAATGCCGCAAGACAATCGTCGTCGATGCCAGGACAGCCTCGTCCCTGCTCGGTGACGACCCCCGCTGTGAAATGATTCTCGGACGCTATGTAAAGATTGCCGGCCTGCTGTATCAGGTAGTCGGCATCATTGAGACGAATGAAATGATGGGAGGCAATGCCGAGGTATATATTCCCATCACCACAATGAGCCGTATCCGCCCGAC
The DNA here is from genome assembly GCA_004552115.1 of Bacteroidales bacterium. The sequence goes on along the minus strand of SFPH01000139.1, from coordinate 11,473 downwards.
CGGAACCTGGTTCAACGACATCTCGTTCTCTTTCCACGGACTCGAGACCGAAGAGGACAACGAGGCCTTCGAAGCCCGGTACAAGAGGGCGATGAACGCCCGCCACAGGGCCGCCCCGGAAGACGGCAGCACATTCTACCTTTACAACAGCATGACCGGAAACATGGAGATGAACAAGGCCGTATCCATAATGAAGACGGCCCTCTGGATACTCGGCATCTTCACTCTGCTCAGCGGAATCGTCGGAGTCTCCAACATCATGCTCATAACAGTGAAGGAGAGGATTCAGGAGTTCGGAGTCAGGAAGGCCCTCGGAGCCGCGCCTTGGGACATACTCAAGCTGATTGTCTTCGAAAGTGTGATCATCACCCTGGCCTTCGGAGTGCTTGGAATGCTTATGGGAATGGGTGCCAACTGGCTGATGGACATTACGATAGGCAATAATCCGGTGGACCTCGGCATCACCAAGGTATATATGTTCAAGCACCCTTCCACCGGGCTGGACGTGGCTCTGGAGGCATTGTTGCTGATAGTGTCCGCAGGCACATTGGCCGGCATTGTCCCGGCAGTGAAGGCTGCCCGCATCAGACCGGTCGAGGCATTGCGCAAACAATAGGAGGACTGGGAGATGAAGAATATTTTCGATCTTGACAGGCTCAAGGAAATCCTGGATACATTGACCAGGAACAGGAGCAGGACAATATTGACGGGCTTCGGCATCTTCTGGGGCGTGTTCATGCTGCTGGCGATGAGCGGTGGCGGCAAGGGCCTGAAGACCATCCTCACCGAGACATTCGACGGCTTCGCACAGAATTCCGTGATAATCGGCCCCAACACCACCACGAAGGCGTGGAAAGGCTTCAGGCGTGGCCGTGACTGGGCTTTTCACAATGACGATGTGAAATATTTGAAGAGCAATGTTCCCGAACTTGATGTCGTGACCCCGGTCCTGTCCAGATGGGGAAGCCGGGCCGTCTTCGGGGAAAACAGCAGCGATGTGATACTGAAGGGCCTGGATGCCGACTATGGCCTGATCGAGACCCCGAAGATGAAATACGGACGCTTCATATCCAGAATGGATGTAATTCAGGGCCGCAAGGTCTGCGTCCTGGGCAAGCGTGTCTATGACAATCTCTTCCCTCAGGGCGGGGACCCCTGCGGACAGTACGTCAAGGTGGGCGGAATATATTACGAGGTGATAGGACTGAATGTCAGCGCGACAAACATGAGCATCAACGGAAGTGCGGACAGGAGCGTCGTGATTCCCATCAATCTGTTCCAGTCGGCCTTCAACCGGGGAAATGAAGTCGAACTCCTGGCGATGACTGTCCGCCCGGGAAACAGTTCCACTGCGGTTCAGGAGAAGGTACGTCAGGCATTGTACCGCAAATATTACATACACCCGCAGGACAAGTCCGCGATGATTGCCGTCAATGCCGAGAGGATGTACTCGATGGTGGACAGCCTCTTCAAGGGGCTCAACCTCCTGGTATGGCTGGTAGGCCTGGGTACCCTTCTCGCAGGTGCGGTCGGAGTGTCAAATATCATGATGGTGACCGTCCGGGAGCGGACAACGGAAATCGGAATCCGCCGCGCCATAGGGGCTACGCCGAGGATGATACTCGGCCAGATAATGTCGGAGAGCGTGATTCTGACCGTGTCTGCCGGGGCTCTGGGGATAATGTTCTCGGTGCTGCTGCTCTCCGCGGTGGATATGCTGGCCGGCTCGATGGGCGTCGGGACCAGTTTCCAGGTCAGTTTCGGCACGGCAGTGCTGGCGGTGGCTGGCCCCGGCCCTCAGGGCAATGGCTGTCAAGCCTGTGGATGCGATGAGGGATGAATGAAATATGATTATAAAAACATTGTCAAAATGAAAAAATACGGTAAAGTCATCATGGTGGCCATCTTCGCCATCGTTCTCGCGGGAATATTCGTGTTCCTCTACCTCAAGTCCCGTCCGGAGGAAATCCGTTACGAGAAGGTCAGGCCTGAAATCAGGACCATTGAGAAAACTGCAGTCGTCACGGGCAAGATTGTCCCGAGAGATGAAATCAACATCAAGCCGCAGATCAGCGGCATCATCACCGAGCTCTTCAAGGAGGCCGGAGAAATGGTCAGGGCCGGGGAAGTCATTGCCAAGGTCAAGGTCATACCCGAGATGAGTTCGCTCAGCGCAGCCCAGAGCCGGGTCCGCCTTGCCGAAATCAATCTGAAGCAGGCAGAGACCGATATGGAACGGGAGCAGGCCCTCTATGACAGGCAGCTTGTGAGCCGTGAGGAATATGACAAGGTGAAACAGACCCGGGACCAGGCCAGGGAGGAGTACAATGCTGCCGTGGATGCCCTCGAGGTGGTCAGGGACGGAGTCTCGAAGAGCAATGCAAGCTCCAGTTCGACATTTATAAGGTCCACGATTTCAGGCCTTGTCCTGGATGTCCCGGTAAAGGTCGGAAACTCCGTGATCCAGAGCAATACCTTCAATGACGGAACCACGATTGCCGTTGTGGCCGATATGAACGACCTCATATTCGACGGCAAGATTGACGAGACGGAGGTGGGCCGGATTGAAGAGGGAATGGGAATGGAGATTACCGTTGGAGCCCTCCAGGACCTGACATTCGACGCCGTCCTCGAATACATCGCCCCGAAGGCCACCGAGAACAACGGGACCAATGAGTTCCAGATCAAGGCTGCCGTGAAAGTGCCTTCCGGCACCAGGATGCGCTCGGGCTACAGTGCCAATGCCAGGATTGTTCTCCAGCATTCGGATTCGGTGCTGACTGTTCCCGAGAGCACATTGGAATTCTCCGGAGACTCGGTATTCGTCTATGTTGCGGGGAGTGACAGCACATATATGCGCAGACCAGTGGTGACCGGGCTGAGCGACGGCATCAGCATTGAAATCAGGGAAGGTGTCTCCGCAAGCGATGTGCTCAGAGGCAATAGAATTTATGATTCCAAATAAGCATTGATATGAAATTCAATAAGTTATATATGCTGGCCATGCTTGTGGCATTGCCTCAGGCCCTTGGCGCGCAGGAAGCCTGGGACCTCAGGAAATGCATAGAGCATGCATTGGAAAACAATCTCACTGTCAAGAGCGGCGAGGTGTCAGTGCAGCAGAGCGAGGTGGATCTGAATACGGCGAAGAACAGCCGCCTGCCGGACCTTGCCGCAAGTGCCGGACAGAATTTCTCATTCGGCCGTGGACTCAGTGAATCAAATACTTACGTCAATACCAACACTGCCAGCACCTCATTCTCGCTCGGCTCGTCCGTCAATGTTTTCAATGGCTTCAGGACTAACCGGACCATAAAGATGGATGCGCTCAATCTTGAGGCCGCCACCGCTGACCTCGAGAAGGCCAGGGATGACATCCGGGTACAGGTCACCCGGGCCTACGTGCAGATTCTGTACGATATGGAAATCCTGCAGGTCGCTGAGCGCCAGGTAAGTATCGACTCGGTCCAGGTGGAGAGGCTCAGGGCAATGCTGGAGAACGGCAAGGCCAGTCCTTCCGAACTTGCACAGCAGGAGGCGGCTCTCGGCCAGAGCCGGCTGACCGCCACCCAGGCCCGCAACACCCTGAATCTTTCAGTCCTGGACCTGGCCCAGCTTCTGGAACTCCCTTCTCCATCCGGTTTCTCGATTGTGGTCCCTGAGATTCCTGATTGCCAGGCATTGCCGGGATCGGGCCCGGAGGATATCTATGCCTCGGCAGTGGCTGTGAGGCCTGCCGTGAAGGCGGAGCAGTTCAGACTTGAAGCGGCCGACATGAACATCCGCATTGCCAGGAGTTCATTGTATCCCTCATTGACCCTGAACGGCGGCATCGGCTCGAACTTCTACAAGTCCAACGGATATGAGTCGGCGGATTTCTGGGGGCAGATGAAGAACAATTTCAGCCAGTATGTGGGCCTGTCGCTCAATATCCCGATTTTCGCCCGCCTCTCCACGAGGAATTCGATACGCTCTGCGGCATTGTCCCGGACGAGGCAGATGATTCAGCTCGAGTCCGTCAGGAAGTCCCTCTACAAGGAGATTCAGCAGGCCTGGTACAATGCCGTGGCCTCCGGGGCGAAGCTCTTGAGCTGTGCCGGTGCGCTTGACAGCGCTGAGAAATCATTCGAACTGATGACTGCCCGCTACGAGAACGGCAAAGCCTCCATCACGGAGTTCAACGAGTCGAAGAACAACGTCATGAAGGCTCAGTCAGACCTGGCACAGGCCAGATTCGAGAATCTTTTCCAGATCAAGCTTCTGGATTTTTATGCCGGAGCGGAAATCTCCCTCTAGATAATATTTTCAGGCATTCTGGTCGTCCCCGACTATGGCATTCTTGTCATATCTGTGGACGGCCACTTTGTTGGCAAGCACGTTGTAGCCGTTTTCGGCCAGGCTCTTGAGCTCATGCTCGCCGGCATAGATTTCCACCGGGGCGATGAAGCTTACCCTTTCCCTGATGGCATCGGTGATGGATGTGCTGTATGCGATGCCTCCGGTCAGAAGGATGACGTCCACCTTGCCGCAGACAGTGGCTGCCGCCGAGGCAATCAGTTCTTGTCTCCCGCTATTGCCCTCCTTTCGATTTCAGCCAGGTCATTGGTTCCGAAATATGCCACTGCGCCACCCTTGCCCAGGATTTTGCGCTTCACCTCTCCCTCCGTGTACTTTCCGCTGAAGCACATCTCGATAAGCGGGAATGCCGGGCAGGTGCCTGCTCTCTCCGGGGTGAATGGACCATCCCCGCCAAGTCCGTTGTTGGTGTCGATGACCTTGCCGTTCCGGTGCAATGTTACCGTGATTCCGCCTCCGAGATGTGCCACGATGGCGGTGATGTCATTTTCCTCCTTGCCGTGGCTGCGGAGATACTGCTTGACGGTGGCTCTGGAGTTGAGGGCGTGGAAGAATGCCCTGTGAGGGAACTCCGGAATGCCTCCCAGCCTGCATTCAGGCAGCATTTCGTCCGCCATCGGAGGGTCTGCTATGTAAGCCCGGCAGAGTCCGAACGGGGACTCGGTTCCGGCCGCGCTCCTGGCTTCATTGACCTCCTCGGCTATGTCGTCGGCAATCACTGCGCTCAGATTGCATGCGTGAACTCCGTCCCTGCAGGTCAGGAGAACGTCCCGCATGTCCCGGTTGACCTTGTAGACTCCGGTAATGACCGGAGCGAAGAGGCCGCCTCTGGCCATTACGATGTCGATGTCCGTGATCGCGATTCCCTTGTCCCTGAGGAAGCCGATGATGGCATCCCTCCTCATCCTGTCCTGATCCATTACATTCTCGTATCTGGACAGTTCCTCCATATTGTGGACGAGTTTCTCGCTGAAGATCTGTTTTCCGTCAATGAAATATCCCAGCTTTGTGCTGGTGCTCCCCGTGTCGATGGCCAGGAGCCTGCCCTTGGTGATTTCTTGTGTCATCAGGTAAAGGTTTTTGTCTTTGTTTGAACGGCCGCCTTCTGCGACCGGTTCATAGCAAATATAGCCTCTTCCGCGATATTGCGGAAACGAAGGTGGCGAACTGACCCCAAAATACGGCATTGGCGGAAATTTGGGGTGATATTGGCATATTTTGGGTGAAAATGGAGGTGGCTTTTTGCTCACAATATGGAAAAATGCTATTTTTGTGAAATATGTGAATAGTAAAACGTAACGCATTATGCATATAGCAATAGCCGGAAACATCGGCAGCGGAAAGACCACTCTCACGAGGATGCTCGCTGCCAGGTACGGATGGACACCTAAATACGAGTCTGTCGATTTCAATCCATATCTCTCTGACTTCTATGAGGATATGAGCAGATGGTCGTTCAATCTCCAGATTTATTTCCTGAACAAGCGTTTCAAGGACGTGGTGGAGATTTCCAAGACCGACGATGTCATCATTCAGGACAGGACCATCTACGAGGATGCGAGAATCTTCGCTCCGAACCTTCACGATATGGGTCTGATGAGCTCGAGGGATTTCGAGACATATTCCGACCTCTTCGACCTTATGATGTCCCTGGTGAAGATGCCTGACCTTCTCATTTATCTGAAGTCCTCCATCCCGAATCTGGTGTCGCAGATCCAGAAGCGCGGCCGCGAGTATGAGAAGACCATCAGGATTGACTATCTCACCGGCCTGAACAACAAGTATGAGAACTGGATCAAGGATTACAAGGGCCATCTCCTCGTCATTGACGCTGACCGCTACAAGTTCGGCAACAAGGAGGAGGATTTCGAGGCTGTCACCAGCATGATAGATTCCGAGCTCTTCGGACTTTTCCCTGGTGAATGTAAATGATTTAATTTTTGTGAATATGCCAGAAAGACTGACTATCATTGATTTCGTGGAGAAATATACCAGAGAGTATGCATCCCACGTATTCCTCCGCGAGAAACCGGCGGATCATTGGACTGAGACTACATTCGAGCAGACGAGGCTTGAGGCCTACCGTGTCGCTGCCGGGCTCATGTCTCTCGGTATAAACAAGGGTGACAGGATTTCCCTTCTTTCCGAGGGCCGCAACCTCTGGGTGATCGGGGAACTCGGCATTCTCTATGCCGGAGCGGTCAACGTTCCTCTTTCCATAAAGCTGGAGGAGGGGAGTGACCTCGTCTTCCGCATCCGTCATTCGGATTCCCGTTTCGTGATGGTTTCCGGCTCTCAGCTTCCGAAAATCAGGAGGATTGTGAGTGAACTTCCTGCATTGGAGAAAATAATTGTCTTCGACGAGATTGAGGACCGCAGGGACAATGAAATCACAATGTCGGAGGTGCTTGCGCTCGGCGATGCCTTCCTGAAGGAGCATCCGGGCGAACTCGAGGCCCGCTACAGATCCATCGGCCCGGACGACTATGCCAATATCAGCTACACCTCGGGAACCACAGCCGACCCTAAGGGCATTCTCCTGACTCACAGGAACTATACCGCCAATGTGGAGCAGGCTCACTCTGTAGTGGCCATTGAGCCTGACTCTGTCATGCTCATCATCCTGCCTCTCGACCATTGCTTCGCCCATGTTGCCGGATTCTATACGATGATGTCCTACTGCGGCAGCATCGCTACAGTACCTGTCGGAAAGACCCCTATGGCTGCTCTCCGCAATATCCCTATGGCGATCAAGGAAGTACGCCCTCATGTGATGCTTTCGGTTCCGGCTCTTGCCCGCAATTTCAAGAAGAATATCGAGACTGCCATCAAGGCCAAGGGCCCGAAGGTGGAGAAGCTCTACAATTTCGCATTGAACCTTGCGATTTCCTACAACAAGGAATATTACAACCGCGGCGGCATTCTCCAGATCTGGAAGAAGCCTCTGATCGCCCTCTTTGACAAGCTGATTTTCAAGACAGTACGCCAGAATCTCGGCGGCCGCATGCAGTTCTTCATCGGTGGCGGCGCCCTGCTTGACATTGAGCTTCAGCGTTATTACTGCGCCATCGGCATTCCGATGTTCCAGGGCTACGGCCTTTCTGAGGCCACTCCTATCATTTCCGCCAATTCGGCCGGCCACTGCATCTTCGGCTCTTCAGGCCGCGTGGTGAAGCCGATGGATATCAAGATCTGCGACGGCGACGGTAAATCATTGCCTTACGGCGAAAGGGGAGAGATTGTAGTCCGCGGCGAGAATGTGATGGCGGGCTACTGGAAGAATCCTGTTTCCACCGCGGAGACCGTGGTTGACGGCTGGCTCCATACCGGAGACATGGGTTATATGAGGGACGAGGAGTTCCTCTACGTGGTAGGCCGCTTCAAGTCTCTGCTCATTTCCGCAGACGGTGAGAAATACAGTCCGGAAGGATTTGAGGATTCCCTCACCGATGGTTCCAAGTATATCGACCAGGTGGTTCTCCACAACAATCAGGACCCTTACACTACAGTGATCGTGGTTCCGAACAAGGAGGCCCTCAAGGAGTACGTGAAGTCTTCCAATCCTGGCGTCGATATCGACTCCCGCGAGGCTAAGGAACTGATGCTAAAGAAGATTCAGGATGAGGTCAATTCTTACCGCAAGGGCGGCTCCCGTGCCGGAATGTTCCCGGAGAGATGGCTTCCTGCCGCAATCATCGTGGCTGACGAGCCGTTCACCGAGCAGAACCACATGGTCAACAGTACAATGAAGATTGTCCGAGGCAAGGTGGAGAAGCATTATGCTGACCGCATTGAATATGCTCTCACTCCGGAAGGCAAGAATCTTCTCAACGACAAGAATATCGCTTCGCTGTAAATGTTATGGAGGCTGGCTTTGGTCAGCCTCTTTTAATACGGAAGCTGATCACGGGCATTATGACGGATACTTTGCATGAACTGCTGATATTCAGAATTGGAAAAGGAATATGGAACAGGTATGGATAAGTGCGGCCGGGCTCAGTCTCGCCACAATGCTTGGAGCCGTGATTGGCTTCATTGTCAAGGAGTTGCCGCATAAGTGGAATGATATTTCCCTGGGCTTCTGCGCCGGCATTATGCTGGCAGCCGCGACTGTGGGTCTGATTCTCCCCGCAGCCGAGTCTCTTGGCTCCGGCGGATGGTATCTTCTGGTGGCCGGAGTGGTGGCGGGAATGCTTTTCCTGAATCTCCTGGATTTCTTCACGCCTCATCTTCACAAGATCACGGGTCTGGACCAGGAGGAGCACCGGAACAATGCCTCATTGAACAAGGTGATGCTTTTCGTGATGGCGATCGCCCTTCACAAACTGCCTGAGGGCATTGCCGCCGGAGTCGGTTTCAATTCTCCCGAGACCTCGGATGCCTGGGCGGTCACCTTGGGAATTGCCGTTCAGAATGTCCCTGAGGGGATGGTGGTGATTGCACCCCTCCTCCTTGCCGGCATCTCCAAGTTCCGGGCATTGGTCATTTCCCTGGCCGTTGCCCTGCTGGAGGTCGTCGGAGTCTGGATAGGATATGCCCTGGGTGCCATTTCCCCGCTTCTGCTGCCTGTGATGCTGGCCTTCGCCGGAGGTGCAATGCTCTATGTGGTCAGCGACGAGATGATCCCCGAGACCCACGCCCACGGCTACGAGAAACATGCCACCTACGCCCTTGTGCTCGGCTTCGTCACCTTGCTGATTTTCGATCTGGTTTTCTAGGGTTTTCAGACTGCGGCCTTGAAGACCTTCGGTCTCCGTTTGTGTCCGTCCCGCTGATGGATTCCGGACGGGCAATCGGAATATTGAAAATATTTCCCGAAAATTTTGCAAATACGGAAAAGAGTTGTAAATTTGCAATCCCATTCGGAAACGAACGGGCAAATTGAGATATGGTGTAATGGTAGCACTACAGATTCTGGCTCTGTCAGTGAGGGTTCGAGTCCTTCTATCTCAACTGCAAAATCTGGTCTCTGACCAGTCATGGCGGGATAGCTCAGCTGGTTAGAGCGCATGATTCATAATCATGAGGTCCGCAGTTCAATCCTGCGTCCCGCTACAAGAAAGCACAGCAGACCGCTGTGCTCTTTTTGTATATATTGCCGTCAGACCACCCCGAAGGGGCTGGACATTGGCGTTGCCGGACGCAAGAGCTTGCTCTTGAAGGGCGGCAGCGCCAATGTCCGGGCAGGGCGCGAAGCGACCATGGACTGACGGCTTCGCAGCACAAAACCGCACAAGATTCCCCTACAGCTTTCTTGGGTACCATGCGACCGGACAGAATGGATTAGAAGGAGCCCTCCGGGCGACTGAAACATCCTGCGTCCCGCTACAAGAAAGCACGGCATACCGCTGTGCTCTTTTTGTATATATTGCCGTCAGACCACCCCGAAGGGGCTGGAAACCCTGGCTGCCGAATACGCCGATGCAGCCGCCGTCCTGAAACGACAGGCTCTATTCAATGAACGCCAAGATGCTTGATCTCATTGGTGAATATCCGCGCATCAAATTGAGAATCAGCAAAATCCAGCTTGAAGTACTGAGATGGATAGAAGCCCGGAGCGGCCACGAACTCGGCATTGCCGAAGACCTGGAGAACGAAATCCGCAAGCTGTCGGAAAGCATTGACTTGGAATAACAGAATCTTTTCCATACATTTGCGCCCTGAATCTTCAGGGTCGGGTGAAAGTCCCAACCGGCGGTATAGTCCGCGACCCATCGGCAGTATGTCCGAAATCATATTGCAGATGGCTGAGCCGTTGAAACTACGGCACCGACGGTAAAGTCCGGATGGAAGAAGATGCACCTCGTTTCCGGCAACGGGAATGGAGGAACATACCCTGTCAGATTTGTAGTTTAATGTTTAACATGGAATTTCCCGGAACAGACTGTTCCGGATTCTGCAAACTCACAAACTGACTATGTACAAGTCATTGTCACTCATTGCAGCGGCATTGGTCTTGCCTGCAGCGGCAGGCGCACAGACCGACACTACAGCAATCTTTGTACTTGACGGATCAAGCATTTCCGCAAGCATTGCAAACGCCGCAATCTCCTCTCTCCGCCTCACGGACATCAATCAGGACAAGCTCAGGGAAAATGCGCCAGGAAGGACCTTCCCTGAAATGATCAGGAACATCCCCGGCGTCTATTCCACCTCAGAGACAGGCAGTTTCGGAGATGCCAAGATCAACATCAGAGGCTTCAAGCAGGAAAACATCTCCGTCCTTCTGAACGGAATTCCCATTTCCGGACTGACCTCCGGAAGCATGTACTGGAACAACTGGATGGGCCTTTCGGATGCCACTGCCTCAATCCAGGTCCAGAAAGGAATCGGAAATTCAATGCTCTCGGACAACTCCGTCGGCGGAACAGTCAACATCCTGACAATGCGGCCGTCGGAAAGACCCCGGGCGGAAGCCGGCTGGTACCATACCGGAGCCGGAGTGAACAACGCATTCGTAAACATCTCGACCGGCAACATGCCGAAGGGCTGGAACCTCACCCTGATGGGCTCATACAACTGGGGCAGCACCTTCGTGGACTGCAGCCGCATCAGTTCCGGCTCCTTCCTGGCGGTCTTGGACAAGAGCTTCAAAGGCGGGCATCGTCTCAATTTCACGGCATTGGGCTCGCCCGAAACCCACCAGCAGCGTTCCTCCCGCCTCTCATATGCGGAAATGGAGAAATACGGAATCTCGTACAACAAGAGCTGGGGATGGCAGACCGATGAAGACGGCTCCCGATTCCAGAGGACAACGGCGAGGAACAATTATTTCAAGCCATATTTCACCCTCACGCACAGCTACGACGGGGGCAGTTCCAATGCAGGAGGAAACGGATGGAAGGCATTCAACACATTCTATCTCGCCATTGCAAACGGCGGAGGATACTACTCTGAAAGCAGCGGACGCCGCATTTCGTCGTTCGTGATTCCCGAAGGCAATGACGGAGAGGGCCAGATCGACTGGGACGCCGTCATTGCTGACAATGCCGCCGCATCCCCGGACGAATACGGAAGGCGGGCCGGTAACGTAATGACCGATTACCTTGCCGGCCATATCCAGGCAGGGCTCAAGTCAAACATTGTCAAGGAGTTCGGAGACAGGGCCGACCTCGAT
>SFPH01000138.1 GCA_004552115.1 Bacteroidales bacterium | reverse complement strand
GCCATGTGCGCAAGGTTTATGGCAAAGGGTTACAAGGTAGTCTCCGGCGGCACTGACAACCATCTCATGCTCATTGATCTCCGTTCCAGGTTCCCTGAGGTTACCGGACGCGTTGCGGAGTCTGAGCTTGTGAAGGCTGACATCACCGTCAACAAGAATATGGTTCCTTTCGATTCCCGTACTCCTTTTCAGACATCGGGAATACGCGTCGGCACTCCTGCCGTGACTTCGCGCGGCTTCATTGAGAAGGATATGGAGGATATCGTGGAACTCATCGACACTGTTCTCGCATCCGCCTCAAGCCATATCAATGTGCTGACTGCCAAAGGAGAGCTCGATGCTGCCGGCAAGGCTTCACTCGAAGAGCATGGCGCCCTTCTCGATGAGGTCAGGAGAAAGGTTCACATGATGACAGGCGGAAGGCCGTTGAACAGGTATTGACGATTGGTCTGAATAGATGAAAGGTTACTATACTGAGGAAAACAAGTATTTGCTGAAATCCGTCATCCCGTGTTTCTTCGTGGATGCGGATTTCCGCTTGAAACCGACTTCCTTCATGGATATGGCCCAGGAGATGGCCTATCTCGCTGCCAATGAGAAGGGTTTCGGCTATGATGCACTTATGGAGAAGGGCACTGTATGGGTGCTCTCCAGAATGAACATCAAGTTTCTGAAGTATCCTGAGTGGAGGGATGAGGTGATTATGACCACCTGGCACAAGGGCCCTTCCGGACCATTTTTCCTGAGGGATTTCATACTTGCATCCGCAGAACGCGAGCCTCTTGTCCGGGCTACGAGTTCGTGGGTGGTGATGGACGTGAATTCCAGGAGGCTCTGCCGTGCCGAGGATATCGTCGGAGGTGATACATCCTGTCCCGACCACGCTGTGGAGACTCCGGCAGGCAAGGTCATATTGCCGAAGGGCATCGAACCTGAAAATGTCGGAAGCCATGTCGTGAGATATTCTGACGTGGATCTTCTCGGGCATACGAACAATGTCAGATATCTTGTATGGGCATTGGACCGCATTGATCTGGATGAGCTCAGGGCACATCCTGTCAAGGAAGTCTCGATCAACTTCAACCACGAGGTCCGTCCGGGAGAGACGGTGGAGCTCGGCAGGGTCAGAGTAGAGAATCCCGAGGGAGTCTCATATTATTTTGAAGGCAAGACTGGAGGCCGCCAGGCCTTCAGCGTAAAAATTGATATATGAACGAACTAATTTTCGGAACGGGAATAGCGCATACGATACTCCTGTTCGCATTGGTGATTGCAACCGGCATCTACCTCGGCCGGTTCAAGGTGAAGGGAGTCTCCATAGGCTCGACCTGGATACTCTTCGTGGGAATTCTTCTCAGCCATTTCGGCTTCAGGGCGGATCCCCACATTCTTTCATTCATGAAGGATTTCGGACTGATCCTGTTCGTGTTCTCGATAGGACTTCAGGTCGGCCCGGGCTTCTTCCACACGTTCAGGACAGGAGGACTGAAGATGAATCTTTTGGCCTTCCTGATGGTCATCCTGGCCGTAGGGGTAACCCTCTCCATACATTTCATTACAGGGGAGGACCTCAGGATTATGACCGGAGTAATGTCGGGAGCTGTCACCAACACCCCGGGACTCGGTGCCGCGCAGCAGACATTGTCGGATGCGATGTCAGCCTCCGGGATATCCCAGACTGTGGTCGCCGACAGCACTTCATCCATCGCCTCTGCCTATGCGGTGGCCTATCCTCTCGGCGTGCTCGGCGTGATATTCCTTCTAATCTTCTTCAAGGCCATCTTCAAGGTGGATATTGACAAGGAGAAGGAAGCCCTTGACAATGAGGGCAATGAGGGCGGAAATGCCATCAGGGCCAGCTACCAGGTCTGCAATCCGGCATTGTTCGGAATGACGGTGGCTTCCCTCATCAAGGATGACGGCGACAGATTCGTGATTTCCAGGATTTCCCACGGCGGCGTGGTCGAGACTCCCGGTCCGGCCACTGTGCTCAACGAAGGGGACAATGTGCTGGTAATCACTTCGCAGGCTCATGAGGAAGCTGTCAAGATACTTTTCGGCAAAGAACTTGAGATACCATTCAGCGAATGGACCGCGAAGAAAAGCAGCCCGGTTGCTAGGAAAATCACCATCACCAGGTCCGGACTCACAGGAAAGAAGCTCAGAGAGCTCAATGTCAGATCTTTGTATGGCGTTACCGTGACCCGCGTCATCAGGGCAGGTGTGGAGCTTGTCGCCAATCCCAACCTCTACCTCCAGATGGGAGACACTCTCCTTGTCGTGGGTGATGAGGAAGGAATCGACAAGGTGGCCAGACTCTTCGGAAACAAGGCATCCAGGCTCAGCCATCCTAATCTCGTGCCGATATTCTTTGGTATCGTGATAGGTGTGATTTTCGGCTCCATCCCTATCAGTTTCCCTGGTGTTCCACAGCCTGTCAAGCTCGGACTTGCGGGCGGTCCGCTCATCATATCCATCCTTCTCGGCTATTTCGGACCGAAAATGAAGATTACCACCTATACCACAGTGAGCGCCAATATGATGCTCCGTGAAATAGGCATCTCATTCTTCCTTGCAGCTGTCGGACTCGGCGCAGGTGCCAACTTCATCAGCGCAATCGTGAATGGAGGATACTGGTGGATACTTTACGGCTTCCTGATCACTGTCGTCCCTATCATAGTCACCGTGCTTGTGGCAAGGCTCGCATTGAAGCTGAATTTCTATCAGATCTGCGGTCTCATTGCCGGTTCCACGACAAACCCTCCTGTACTCGCCTTTGCCCAGGGAGCATATGGAACTGATTATACCTCAGTTAATTATGCTACCGTATATCCATTGTCGATGTTTATGCGCGTACTTGCGGCACAGCTGCTGATACTGTTTACATTGTAGATTGTGATTGACCTTGTATATCCTCCGGAGCCTGCTCCGATACTTCCCGCACCGACGGCTGATGCGCCTTCAGTAAAGATTGCGCATGCCGGCGAGATGCTTCCTGTCATCAGGGAGAACGGTATCGTGTATGCTCAGGCGTCCCGGAGGTATTGTCACGGGGGCTCCTTCCTCCTTCATCCGGTTGTCCATCTTCATATCATCAACCGCAATGCCGAGCTGTATCTGCAGAAACGCTCGATGAAGAAGGATCTTCTTCCCGGCAGATGGGACACCGCTGTGGGTGGCCACGTGGACTATGGCGAATATATATCGGAAGCTCTTCACCGCGAGGCGGCGGAGGAACTCGGATTCTATGACTACAACCCGATCTACCTCGGCAGCTATGTGTTCCAGAGCGAGGTGGAGAGGGAAATGGTCAATATTTTTGCCGCGGTAGGCAATTTCACCCTCCATCCGGATGCCGAAGAGGTGGAAGAAGGGCGTTACTGGCCTCTTGACGAGATTGAGGAGAATATCGGCAATTCGATCTTCACTCCGAACTTCGAGGGTGAGTTCAGGAAAATCAGAAGATCACTGGAGGCTCTTCTGTGATATGACAGTAACCAATAATTGCAGACTATGAAAACTTTAATCACCATCCTTGCCGCATTGGCGACTCTTATCCCCGTATCCGCCGCTTCTGACGGCAATGCCAGGCTGACTGACAATGTGAATCCGTTCCTGGGCACAGCCACATTGTGGGAGGAATCCGACCTGCATTATGTCAGAAAGCGCCAGTCCAGGACCTGGGGAGCGGAGACTTTCCCCGGCGCATCCCTTCCGAATGCGATGATTCAGGCGAGCCCTGTGACCATGTTCAGGAGCGGTTCCGGATATCAGTATGAGGATAGCCTCATATACGGTTTTGCCCATACCAACAAGGGGCATTGGAACCTGCTGCATCTTCCTGTGCTTCC
>SFPH01000137.1 GCA_004552115.1 Bacteroidales bacterium | reverse complement strand
CGCTTTCCGGGCTGCGATCCTACGAGGAAAGCGTATCGAAGGCAAGCAGCGAGCTGCGCACGGCACAGAAGGGATTCGAAGTCAGTGGTAGTCGAGAGTTTCCTCCCGTATTGCTTCTCAACCAGTTCCAGGAGATATTGCAACTCCGGTATTTCTTTTCTTTGAGTCATGTGGTTACTCCTTATATTTGATTTGCACATTGTATTCGACGGACATCTCTTCGATCCGCTGTCCTTTGGCTACATATAGAATCTCGAGATCCGGAGAGTCGCTCAGATCCAGGACTTTGAGGTTCGGATTGCCAGATACGTCCAGGGTCCTGAAGGAATTCATCCCCGCCGTCAATGATTCCAGTTCCGGAAGTCCGGACAGGTCAAGATTCTCCAGCCGGTTTCCGAAGCAGTCAAGCCTTTTCAGATGCGGAACCCCGCTCAGATTCAGGGTCTGAAACTTGTTGAATCTGCATTCCATCTCAATGAGTGAGGAAGGGAGGGATATGGAAGTCAGCTGGTTGTAACTGCATTTCAGAACATCAAGGGCTGTATTCCGATTAAGCGCAAGGCTTGCCAGGCTTCCGTTCCATACAGAGCCGCAGCAATCCAGCCTCTTGAGATTCCGGAAATACTGGACTCCGTCGAGGGTAGTGATTCCGTCAGCGCAGACGGAAATCGTTTCCACTGCTTCGGCTTCCTCATTTACCAGTTTGCCGTCTGCATCCGAATCATACAGACTGAGGAGATACTGCAGGAATAATGGGTCGGAGATGGTTATTCCCACTCCGTCAGGTGGCAGTATCGGGTCGCCCGGATTGTCCTTTCCCGTGTTGTCCTCTCCCGTATTGTCCTTTTCCGAATCGCCGGTTCCGGGATTGTCGGGTTCTTCATCCGGATCGCCGGTCCCGGGGTTGTCGGGCTCTTCACCCGGATTACCCGGATCCTCTCCCGGATTATCCGGTATCTCCGTCCCGGAAGTTCCTGCAGCCCCGGTCTTGAATCGTATCAGTCTGGTCCTGATTTCATTGAGCCCGTTCCCTACCCTTGCATAGAAGCAGTACTCCGTCTCGGTTTCGAGATTGTCCACCCTGACGGAAAAAGAGCAATTCTCAATCCCGGCCTTGAAAAATGCAAGGTCCACCTCATCCCTGCCGATCATGAAGCCCGAGACAGTGATCCCGTTGTCCGTTGTGAGTCTGGCTGAAAGAGTGGCATAGCCCTTATCCAGAGCGATTCCTGCCTCGTACTTCACCTCAATGAACTCAGGTGTGGCATCTTCAGGAGGAACGCTTTCCGAAGATGTGCAGGACATAAGTGCCAATATGCTGAAATACAGGATTATGAACCTTTTCATTGTCTTAATTCCATTCATCTGTGCCGCCTCCCACGCTGATGATTACCTTGTCAGGATTGTCCGAAAGAATCACATCCATGCAATGCCTCTTTCCGCTCTCGAATATGAATTTCGAGCTTAGCAGATAGGACACGTCCTTCACTATTACCTCCACGAGCGGAATCTGGTTCAGTATCTTCTGTGGGACTATGATTGCGGAGTAATACCCGGGCGCATCGCGATGTGCCGTGATTGTCCCGGCAGGTGAGTCAGGAGACTTTTCCACGTCTCCGCTTTCCAGATCCACAAGGGCGACCGGTACCGTGCCGTGAATATTCACGATTGCGTCATCAGGCAGTTCTCCTTCATAGTCTGCTCCTTTTACAAGCCTGATTGTCAGTTTTGACAGCCGGTGGGTGAAATGCAGCGGCACACTACCGTCCTCCTGTGTGACCGCACTGGTCTTTGCCCACATGAAATCGCTGAGCGTGAGACCGTTGTCCCTCTGGTCCCCTTGCAGTTCGAACCTGAAGTCGCTGACCGAATTTACATTGGAAGCATATGGGTAATAGGAATAGATGTCGAAAACACCGTTCTCTGTCCAGTAGACCGGAGGGCTCACGGTCCACTCCCCGCCATTGCAGACAGCCCTGGCGTTGCTGGCCCAGTTCCCGGTCACTTCGAGAATGCTCGCCTGCCCGTACTCATCATGACCGACAGCATAGATGCCGATGGCGTCCCCGGGCTCGAATCCTGTGTCGGTGGCCCTGCTTCCGCCTCCGGGAAGGTACGGAACGAATACCATCTGCGGCAATGTGTCAAGGTCATTTCCGCAGGCTGCAAGGGATAATGCCAATAATGCTCCCATGCTGTATCGTATGATTTCTCTGCCCATCAATAATTGTCATTTTCAATGAAGGATTCCAGGCTGAGTCCATCTCCGGAATACTCCATTATCCTCCGCATTATCTCGTAACGGCTGATAGTGTTGTAATATGGAATCCGGGTACTCATGCAGCTGTTCTGCTCGCTCCTGTAGATGCCTCTTGAGCAGGACATCGCTCCTTCGAACACATCCACGAACGGGGAATAATCCGGATGGCGAGCAAAGTCTCTCCACGGGGTGTCTGCTCTCTTGCCGGAGAGGGAAACATTTCTGTACCAGCCTCTTGAATGGGCTTCCAGAATCTCGGAGGTATTGGAGAAGAAGGCATTGTACCGCACGGATTCATCCGCAAGCTTCCCGAATGCCCGGCCTCCTGCCCAGTACTGTACCATTCCCCTGAAATCCATCGGATACCCGTAGTCAGTCATTGGACAGAATGCAATCCCGATGCAGGATTCATCGAACACTGCCGAACCGTCGTAATCGTCCGTATTCGGTATCATTATGATCAATGTCCTTGCAAGCTGCCCATCGTCAATTGAAAGAGCGGTGCGGACATAATCCGTGACCATGTCGATGTCCTCGCAGCCGATATTTCCATCCCGGGCAATGCACCTGAACCTGGTGTCCAATGACGTATTGAGCGAATTGATGCCGGAATCCTGTGAGACCGATGCGGCGGTCCAGACATTGAACCTGTCGGCGAATGAGCTGAATGGCGGGATTGAAAGCAGGTTTTCCATTGCCTCGGAGGCGATGTCCGCAGTTTTGCCCATACTGACTTCCTCTGCATTGAATCCGTCGCAGAGGATGACCACATTGATGCCCGAAGTTGCCTCCCGGAGGCGGATCAAGCCATCCTCCGCCGTGTCAAAATCATATTGAACCACATTGATTGAAGTTTCGTAATCCCCTGAGTCAAGGCAGAATACGATGTCACCGCTGCGATTTTCCCCATTGTGCTCCTTTTCGCTGAACGTCACTGTCAACTCTGATTTCCCGCTTCCGAGCGTGGCATTGAGCCTTACCCAGTCGGGACAGGATTTCATATGCCAGTCCACGTCGGCGTACAGGGTGAATTCCCTCGTCACGCTTGTGTTCAATGCCTGGAGGGAAGGCCGGCTGACAGAGATGCGACGACCTGGCGCAATGCGTTTGAAACTGTTCCATCCTGCCGCCGTGCGGTATTGCTGTTCAGACCCTTCCGGCACTTCCAGAATGAAATTGTCCTTGGCGATGCCTATGAAGCAGCGTTCGGAAATTGTCGGCGGGATGCGGCTTCTGCAGACAATGCGGCCGACATTGAAGCAGTTCTCAAATGCCCCTCCTTCACTGTCGAGTATGTTTTCCAGGCTCTCCGGAAATATTATGCCCTCCAGCATCCTGCAGTCGTAGAATGCCTTTGTCCCGATGCTCAATACTCCTTCCGGAATTTCCACGGTGCCAATCAGCCGTTCATTTCCCTGGAATGCTCTGGAACCTATGTATCTGACAGTTGCCGGCAAGGCAAGGACTCCGGAGAAGTCGCAGTTGCAGAATGCGTCATCGCTGATTACTTCAAGATTCTTCGGCAGGTGCAGCTCGCCTTTGAGGTCTGTATCCCGGAATGCGCTCCTGTCGATGTTCACTATCCCATCGTGAAGAATCAGG
>SFPH01000136.1 GCA_004552115.1 Bacteroidales bacterium | reverse complement strand
CAGTCTGCTCACTGCCGGGGCCCCTTATTCGGGCTACAAGGGAAACATCAGGCTTGCGGATGATTTCCAGAAGAGGGGTGAGAAGTTTTTCGAGACTGCATTTTCAAAGATGAATGACGGCATTCTTCTGATTGTGGGAGATTTCGACGAGTATGAACTCAAGAAGGAACTGGCAAGGGAGCTGGGAGGTTTCAGGACGGACAAGGTTTCGTCCCTGCGTTCCCGCATACAGCCCCGGAATCTGTCAGGACGGACTACAATGGTAGTTGACGGAAAGATTCCGGCGGTCGCAATGGCATTCTCCTTCCCGGTGACATACACCTCGTCCAGTTATATGGCCACCAGCATCGCCGCCCTGGCCCTCGAGGACAGGATTGCCTCAAGCCTCTCATCTGCAGGATGGTACGGCAGGTTCAGATGGGAATTCGAATCTTTCCCGGAGGAAAGGTTCAATTTCTTCGCGGATGCGGAAATGACTGATTACAGGGGGATTCCGGCTACAATGGCCCAGGCTTATTCTGCCGAGGAGATTATTCGCGGAGTGCGGAAAGCGGTGTCTTCTTTCGCCGCATCCGGAATTTCCTCTTCAGAACTGGATATTTACAAGAAGGCATTAAGGAAGCTGATGGATTCGAGAATGTCGGACCCCGGCACCATAATGGCAATGCTGGAGCTCCGGTATTCCTGCGGAAAAGACCTGGTGACTCAGTATGGCGAAAAGATCAGTTCCGTGGATGCGGCTTCCGTCAATGCCATATTGAAGGGCCTGTGTGAAGGCCGCAGGGCGGAATACGGGGTGAGAGTGCAGGACCCTTCCGTCCGGGAAGTCACTCCTCCGAAGCCGCAGGTTGAGTTCGAATCGATGACTGTGGTTCCGGGTGCGGACTCCCTCGGCCTGGCTCAGGAGGCGTTCAGGGCATTGGGCCTGGACAGCACGGCCCGCAGCAGGTTCTGGCTCGACAGTCTGAGCCTGCCGGAATTCCTCTCGATTCTGCCTGAGGCTGCGGTATATGTTCCGGCAGCCAGGCCTGAAATCAAGGTAGAGGTGATAAGGAAGGTTGCAGCTGATTCGGCGGCCGTTGCCGCTGCGGATTCGCTGAAGATCATACCCGCAGATACGGTGGCGACTGCCGTTGCGGACACATTGAAGTCAGACATCATATTGGATAATCAATGAGTGCCAAACATAGATTCGGAACAATCTTCGAAATCGGGGATTGCCTTGTTTCAGAGGAGGTCATAACGGAATATTTCGCCTGCGACTATGCGAAATGCAAGGGATGCTGCTGCATAATCGGCGACAGCGGGGCGCCTCTTGACGAGAAAGAAGTTGAACTGATTGAGGGGGCCTATCCGGAGTTCTCTCCGCTCATGAGCGAGGCCGGGCGGAAAGTCATTGAAGAGAAGGGCTTCTTCGAGGTGGATGTGGACGGAGACGTGGTAACCCCTCTCTGTCCCGGCTCGGAGGCCTGCGCCTACACTCAGATCGACGGAAAGGGCAATTGCTTCTGTGCAATGGAAAAGTCCTGGTTTGCAGGCAGGAAGGGTTTCCGCAAGCCCGCCTCCTGCTGGCTTTACCCGATACGCGTCACGGAGTTCTCCGACGGCAGGCATGCATTGAATCTCCACAGATGGGATATATGCAGGGATGCGTTCGAACTCGGCAGACAAAAAAAGATCCGCGTATATGAATTTCTACGCGAACCTCTGATAAGTGTTTACGGAGAGGAGTTCTATTCGGCGCTTTCGTTCGCCGCCAGCAAGTTCCTCGCCGACTCATAATCTTCAGGTTTCACTTTCAGCTCCACACGGTCATAGACCGCATTGAGGCATGGATAAGATGAATCCTGTCCGAAAATTTCGGCCTCGATCCCGTTGGATCTGAGCATTCCGGCCGCAATCTCCGCTCCCATGATGTCGGAGAATCTGGCCACGGTCTTGAGTTCATCTGTCATAAGTATTTGGTTTGAAGGTGATTATTCCTCGTCTTTGCGGAAGCGGCTTTCAATTCCGTAGATGATTCTGATGGCATCTTTCCGGAGCCCTTCCACCGAGAATCCTCCCAGCTCCCTCGTGAATGTAATCCGGTCCTCGTACATTCTGGAAATCTTGTTCAGTGTGGATTTCAGGCGGAAGGAGAGGTTCTCGCCCTCTTCCTTCTCGAGGACATAGCCCCGGCTCTCCATCGCATCCACTATGCCGTCCCTGATGTCCCTGTACTCTCCGGGAACAATGGCGCTCTTCCTGACGAATCCGAAGATGGGATAGACCGAGGACACGCAGATGAACATGAGGGCAATGCTCAGCAGCGAGCGGTATCCTCCTCTGAACATTGTCTCGATGTTTCCCTCCACCACGCCGGCGAGAACCAGGACGGTCAGGAAAAGGGCGAGGAGGAAGGTGAAATAAAAGAAGTACTTTATAGCACGGATTGCGTATTTTGCTGCAGGCGACATTTTGAATTTTTTTTGGTGTGATACAAACTTAAGCAAAAAAGGTGACATATCTTGATAAATTTGGTTATTTTTGTACAAATTCACCAAAGTCCGTACTTTGCGGACCATAAAGCAGATTAGAGATATGGAAACAGATCCGATTGTTGAGCGTCGGGAGCAGGAAGCCCGGCTTGCAAAAGAGAAGAATCTCAGGAACGTGATGTACCTTCTCATTGTAGTGGCAGTGTTGCTTGCTGCCGCCCTGGCTTTTATCTGGAGCCAGAAAGCCTCATTGATAAATGATCTCGAAATCGAGAAGCAGGAGCTTACGGAGCAGATCGAGAGCCTTCAGAGTGATTACGAAAGCCTTTCGTCCGATTATGACTCCATCAATTCCCAGCTCGATACATCGAGGGCGGAAGTGGCCGCACTGGTCGAGCGCATCAAGGAGACCGAGGCTACCAACAGGGCTATGATCAGGAAGTATCAGAAGGAACTCGGCACATTGAGGAGCATAATGCGCAACTACATTGTCCAGATCGACTCCCTGAATACATTGAATCACAAACTTACGGCCGATGCCGCTGCGGCAAGACGCGAGGCGGCCGCCAGCAGGGCAGCCAATGAGCAGCTTACGCAGAAGGTGGAGAATCTCACGGGCCAGGTTGCGGCAGGTTCGGTCATCAAGGCCCGCGGCCTGAGAATCGAGGCCTACAACAGCAGCGACAAGGTTACCGACAGGAGCAGCAGGGTTGTAAGGCTTCTTACCTCACTCAGCCTTGTCGAGAATGACCTTGCCCCTCGCGGCCCTGTGACCGTATACATCAGGGTGAAGGATCCGGACGGAATCATCCTCACCAACTCCCGCAGGATTTCATTCGAGTTCGGAGGAGAGACCCTGGTCGCATCGGCTTCCCGCCGCGTCGACTATGAGGGATCCGAGGTTGACCTCAGCATCTATCTCAATGAAATTCCTTCATTCACGAAGGGCATATATACTGTTGAGGCCTATACGGAGCAGTCCAGACTCGGTTCGGCCGAGCTGATGCTCAGATAGACAACCAGCTCCCAGAACATTGATATACGTACATATCCCATTCTGCAGGAGTTTCTGCATCTATTGCGATTTCTACTCGGTGGCTGTATGCGCCGGGAAGGAGGATGCGGGACAGGCCGGCAGGTTTCAGCAATATTGCAATGCAGCAGTGCGCGAAGCCGGGCTTCGAAGGAATGAGATCATCGACTCAATAAGGCTGTACGGCAGCCCGGACACGCTCTACATAGGAGGCGGCACCCCATCGGTGTTGCCTCTTGATGTATTCAGGAATATGGCGGCTGCGGGCATCGGAAAGGAGGTTTTCGGGGATGAAGGACACCGGTATGAAGAGTTTACAGTGGAGGTCAATCCCGATGACATCTGCGCAGGCGGGCCCGAGTACCTGAAAGGACTGCGTGAGATTGGCGTGAACAGGCTCAGCATGGGTATCCAGTCTTTTGACGACGGACTGCTGAAGTGGATGAACCGCAGGCACGATGCAGCCGGGGCGGTTAAGGCTGTTGACCTGATCCGCCGTGCCGGTTTCCGGAACTTGAGCATAGATTTGATTTTCGGTATTTCCGGACTGACGGATGAGGTTTGGCAGGCCACTGTGGCTGAGGCTGTAAGGCTGGCTCCTGAACATATATCAGCCTACCAGCTGTCTGTGGAGGAGGGGAGCGCACTGGCGGAGCTGGAAAGGGCGGGAAAATACGCTGAAGCTGACGAGAGTCT
>SFPH01000135.1 GCA_004552115.1 Bacteroidales bacterium | reverse complement strand
GCCCCCTGCCTGACAACGGTGGTAAGCTCCGAGAAGCATACTCCCCCGAAACGGCTCATGTAGTCCTCGGAAAGAGCCGGACTGTATTCGTGGCCGACCGGCGGAAGCTGTGCCGCATCCCCTATCATCAGCAGCCTGCATCCGGCCCCGTTGCGCACGAACGAAATGAGGTCATCCAGCAAGTTACCGCTGCCGAATGCCGCCGAAGACTGCCTCTCACCTCCATCCAGGCCGATGAGCGAGACCTCATCCACCACAAAAAGGGTATCCTTGGCCTTGTTCGGGAAAAGATTGAACTGTCCGAAGCCGTCGTCGCCCACGGAACGCTGCCTGTATATATGCTTGTGGATGGTATAGGCCGGCTTTCCGGCATATTGTGAAAGCACTTTCGCTGCCCTGCCGGTAGGGGCCAGCAGCACTGTCGGGACCTGGAAATCAGCCAATGCGGAAATCACCGAAGCCACTACCGTCGTCTTTCCTGTGCCTGCATACCCGTTCACCACCATTATGTCCCCGTCATCCCAGGTCAGGAACGAGGCGATGTCGCGCAACAGCCTGTCCTGGCATTCCGTGGCTTCGTACCTGAATGCCTTCCTGAACCTTTCGTATAAGAAATCCGAGCTGCCCATATCCATTCAAATCATGCTGTAAACCAATCACTTGTTGCGGTGAAAAGCCATCATCATCACCGCAAGCATCGGATAAATCTCGATTCGGCCGATGAACATGTCGATGCAGAAGATGATCTTGGACATGACAGGTGCGCTGTTGTAATTGCCGAAGGTGCCCAGATCTCCGATTGCAGGCCCCACATTGCTCAGACAGGAAACCGTGGCATACAGCGCATTGGAGTCGTGAAGCCCGAAGAGTGTATTGAGGCCGGTGGAAAGGCAGAGTATAATGAAGTAGATGCAGATGAAAAGTATGTGCGGATAAGCCTCGTCCATCTTGAGATAATGATTGTTGATTCGTATCTGATTGATGGAAGTAGGATGGAGAACATGCTTGACCTGATGTCCCAATGCCTTGAATGTCAGATATATCCTGTCCGCCTTGATACCTCCGGTAGTGGACCCGGCCATTCCGCACTGGAGAGAAATGATGAGCATCAGAGTGTTGACGAAGGCCGGCCAGGCATTGTTGTCCCCGATGGCGAAGCCGGTGGTGGTGATGAAGGTCAGGGTATGGAAGAATCCGCTCATGAGCGAATCGCCAAGACTTATTCCGCTGTCATTCAGCCTCAATGAAAACGACATGATCAGCGACACTGCCACCACCATGCAGACATAATACCGGAACACAGGATTGTTCAGCGGCTTCAGACTCCTCGTGACGACAGCCATGAAGAGGGTTCCGAAATGCACGGAGGCGAGGAACATGAACACGATGGTGACCACATTTATGAGGTTGGAGTCGTATGAGGCAATGGAGAGGTTCCTGGTGCTGAAGCCGCCTGTGGCGCAGACGCTGAAGGCATGGTTTATGGCGTCAAAGGCCGGCATTCCCGCTATCCAATAGGACAGGAACGACAGCAGAACCAGACAGCAATACACTGAAGTATAGATGATTACTGTCTTGTTGGCCCTTGACCTGTAGCCCTCCCTGGAAAGGGATGAAAGCTCCAGATTGGTGAGCCTGAGCCTGACCGGGCTGGACGAAGGAATGATCAGAAGCAGGAAGACCACGACTCCGAGGCCGCCGATGAAATGGGTGGATGAACGCCAGAAAAGCAGGCTGTCGGGCAGGGACTCGACCTCCTCAAGTATGGTCGCCCCTGTGGTCGTATAGCCGGAAACCGACTCGAAAAGCGAATTGACGACGGTGAACGGTCCTCCCCACAGAAGGTAAGGCAGCATTCCGAAAATGAAGGACAGCGACCAGGACAGCACGATTATCATGTACCCGTCCTTCAGGCTGATCCTCTCGGTGCTGCGGACGAAGATGAAGGGGAATACGCCTACCGTGAAAGTGATGACGAAGCTGATCATCAGTGCGGCCAGGGCACTGTCATTGCCCCTTGACATTGAGACGATCATGGACAGGAACATGAAGAACGCGCTGGTCAGGAGCGCGAACCCCACATTTCTCGATATGACCTTCAGATTCATCAGCTTCGACTTTATCCCGAGGTTATTGTTTCCGGTCGGTCCGCACTTCCGCGGATGCGGCCTTTACTGCGGCCTTCTGCTCCGCAAGGCTGGTCCTCAGGGCCTTGTTCCTCTTCCGGAGCTGCTGGTTCTCCCCCGCCATCTCCCTGATGGACCGGTTCAGTTCCCCAAGGGCGTCGTCACCCTCGAAATGGCAGGTGTACTTGGCTCCGGTGGACCTGTAGTTCTCCAGCCCGGTCAGCATCCGGTTGAGAGGGTTGACATAATATACTATGAGGAAGAACATCAGGAGCAGCACCATGAGCAGGCCGACAGCCACGGCGACGGCTCCGGGGATGATGCTTCTGTAGAATCCCCTCTCGAATGTGGCGGAATTCTTCCTGAGCTCATTGTAGATGGCATCGTTGAGAACGTATATGTCCGAACGGAGCCTGGCATACTTCGGCTGAAGCCTGTCGAAATACCAGGTCCTGGCTTCACTGAAATCCTTGAGCAATGTCTCCGGAAGTTCCAGCGACGTGAGCATGAATGCCGAATATGAATAAAGCACGGAATCGGCGAGCGGCATCATCTTTTCCGAGGTGAGAGAGGCCCTGAGGCTGTCGCAATGAGCCAGGAACTCCTCCTGCCTGAGCTCCGGAAGCCTTCCGGACGACTTGTCCCCGATTACCGCCAATATCGCAAGATTGTAGGCATTGCTCGCATTCGCAAGACGCTGGGAGGCATTGATGCTTCCGATGTTAGCCGCAATGAGGTCGGACACATAGTTGCTCATCCTGCTGTACTCCATTATCGAAATGAAGCTTGAGACCAGGAGGATGACGGCAATCGAACTCAGGCTCAGGACGAGTTTCATCTTGAGAGTGAGCTTGAAGTTTCTTATGAAGGCACGCAATCTACGCATCTTTTCCGAATTAAACCACGAATATACGAAACAGTTTTCGATTTGCAATGCCGGCCGCCCCTTTTCATCCTCTGCCGGCATAAACCTGCGGTTTCATGTTCAAAATAGCCGGATATATTTGCATTTATGGATAAAAATGTTTTAATTAGAGAAAAATTACACTATTTCTTAAAACCTAATACTTTTTGAATATGGTAAGATATTCAGTAATGTGGAAGTTCAAGCCATCAGATGGCAGGACTCCGAAAGAGACGGCGGAAGATGTCAAGGAAAGATATGAGTCCCTCAAGGGACTGATTCCGGGATTGATCGACATTGAGGTAGGTGTCAACCGCAACGACTCGGCTACCACCTATGATGCGATAATGATTGCTGATTTCGAGAGCTGGAAGGCGCTTGCCGACTACAAGGCCGACACAATGAGGGAGAATGTCAGAGAGTATGCGGACAGACTGGCTGAAAGCCGGGTAAGAGTGGAATACGAAAGATAATTCTGCCTGTACCAGGGATTTATACAGGCGACCCGATATTATCAGGCACGGATTTGGCAGCGATTCTATACAACCAAATCCATTGAGCCATGATACGGAAAAATTTCTTCAGAATCGCGGTGACAGGCATGTTGTCGGTCGCCGCTTCTTTGTTGTGCAGGACTGAAAGCCAGGCATGCACAGGCATATCGTTCACCGCCTCTGACGGTTCCATTGCAGCGGCCAGGTCCATCGAATGGGCCTCGGAAAGGCTCGACAGCAGATACGTCGTTGTTCCGCGCGGCCATTCTTTCACATCGCTGGCCCCGGAAGGCAATGCAGGAATGACATTCACTGCAAGATACGGTTTCGCTGGCGTCAGGGTGATGTCCGACGACCTTGTAGTGGAGGGCCTTAATGAAAAAGGACTCAGCGCCGGACTTTTCTTCTTCCCCGGATACGGCTCCTACGAAGATTTCGACCC
>SFPH01000134.1 GCA_004552115.1 Bacteroidales bacterium | reverse complement strand
AGCTCATAGGAAAGAATTGCGCCGAGCTGGTTCCGGACGGAGCCTGCCTTCAGATGGGTATCGGAGCTCTCCCGAATGCTCTTGCTGTCGCTCTTTCCGACCATAAGAATCTCGGTCTCCATACCGAGATGTTCGCCGACGGCATTCTCGGCCTGATAAAGAAGGGCGTCATTAACGGAAGCTGCAAGAAGATCGACACCGGCAAGGTGGTGGCTTCCTTCCTCCTCGGATCGGAGGAGGTGTACAAGTTCATTGACCACAATCCTGACGTCCTGATGAAGGATATCAAATACACCAATGACTCTTGGGTTATCGCACAGAATCCGAATATGATGGCCATCAACTCCGCCGTCGAGGTGGATCTGACCGGCCAGATCAGCGCCGACTCCATCGGTACCAGAATCTTCTCCGGAACCGGAGGGCAGGTGGATTTCGTGAAGGGTGCGACAATGAGCGAGGGCGGAAAATCCGTGACCGCTTTCGCATCCAGGACCAGGAAGGGTCAGTCGAAGATTGTCCCTGTCCTCAATGCCGGAGCAGGCGTGGTCACCCCGCGCGCCGATGCGCATTGGATTGTGACTGAATACGGTGCGGTTGACCTCTACGGCAAGTCATTGCAGGAAAGGGCCAAGCTTCTCATCAGCATTGCCCATCCGGATGACCGCGAGGCGCTGGACCGCGCGGCCTTCGAGCGCTTCGGTCCGCATTACAGGAATTTCCATATTTCTCTTGCATGATTTGGAAAAGGAGCTTTATCTTCGCCACAGATAGGCGGGGATAAAGCTCCTTCCGGATTGTTCCTTGGTATTGCTCAGGAGAGCATCCTGACCCTGACGGCGATTTTCTTCTTTCCGCACCATAGCCAGATGGTGCCTTCGTCGCCGATGAGCTCGACACTGAAGTCGGCACCCTTGCAATTGTAGGCTGACTTGGTATTCGGCCCGAGATATTTCAAATCGCATCTGATGGTCTGTCCGACGGCGGTCGGGAGTTCATCACAGGTCAGATAGAAGAACTCGGACATGTTGTCATTCATTACCCTGAACTCGCGGAGGCCGGCATTGAATGCGAGCTGGCAGGTGGCCGGGTCATAGACCATCATGTCCTTGCCGTCGATATTGAGCATTATCGTGTTCGAAGTGGTGAATGAAGGATCCGGCCCGACCTTTTGTCTGCAGCCTGACGCCATCAGTGCGGCCGCGGCGACGGTAAATGCCGCAGCAAGTTTTGCATATCGTCTCATTTTACCTCTATTTCCTTGATTATTATATCCTTGCTTCCGTCATTGAAAATGACTTCGGCTTTAAGTCTTCCTGATTTGCCTGGAGTGTAGTAGCAGTTGCCGCCCGTGGAAATCTTATCCTTGTCCAGATACCAGGTAACGGACTTCGCATCGAAGCAGTTGAACAGCTTGAGAGGGAGGAGCGAATATGCGCTGAAGCTTCCGTCCTCGTTCCTGCCTTCTATGTCCTTGAGATAAATATACGGCTTGCCGCCCTCATAGACGGATTTTGTGGTGAAGGATATGCTTTCCTCCCTGCCCTTGATTCCGTTCAGGTCGAAGACGATTTTCGCCGTGTATGCAGTTGCAGGCTTCAGATCATCAATATCGACTGCGTATAATCCGTCGGAATACTTCTCCACCTCGATTGTCCTGCCTTCCTTTCCTGCCGGCCCATAGGTCAGCATTGCCTTGGACAATGTCATCGGGTCGTTTGAACTCCAGCTGATTATGGCGTCGGTCTGGAATGCGTCGACTTTCAGTTCCTCCGGCTCGGCAGGCTTGTCCGCCGACGTTTCGCTCACCTTGAAAACTACATTGCCGTCCTTTTTCTCGATGCCCGTGATGCAGAGCGGGGAGTTGGTCCCGTCCCAGAAGACGAAGGCCGGATTCGAGGCGAAGGTGAAGCTGTTGTTTGTCGTGTAAGGGTAGAATATCTGGTTGGCCTTCCTGGCCTTCGGATTTGCCTCCATCATGTCTGCGCAGAGATGGGTGGTATTGCAGTTGACCTCGTTGGTCCACCATCTCATGGAAGCAGTCACATTCTTCCTCATATAGCTGGAGTAGCCGCTCATGTTCTGGGACTTGTCGATGTGGTAGATGGCAAGACCGCTTCCTCCGATGAATTCGTCCCAGCCCTCATTGTCCCTGCACTCGATGAGATAGTACTCGCCCTCGGTAGGGGTGTCGTATCTCAAGTATCTGCCGTTCAGCCTGATAGGCTCGAGCTCGTAGGTCCCCGGGACAAGTGTCTCCCGCTGTCCGATACCG
The DNA here is from genome assembly GCA_004552115.1 of Bacteroidales bacterium. The sequence continues at coordinate 11,302 of SFPH01000134.1, read as the reverse complement.
AGCATGTCGCGGTCGATGGCATTGTAGCACGGAGGAGTCTGTCCGTCATTGTTGTAGTTGCCGCCGACCATCAGGGCGGTCTCGGTCCATGCGTCGTTGGCTGTGCCGTTTGCCTCGTAGTCCGTGTCGTAGAGGTCCATGAGGCCGAGCACGTGGCTGTATTCGTGGCAGAATGTGCCTATGGTCGCGAAGCCGAACGTCTGGCTGGATAAGCGCAGGCTGTATTCCGACGATACGGCATAGGTCCTGATTTCCTTCCCGTTGAGGGTGACTCGGACATTGCCGTAAGTCACGTCCCAGGAGTGCGGCCAGATAAGATCGTCGATTCCGGTTTCAGCCTCGTTCTTTCCGGCCACGATGAGGAAGACATTGTCCACCTTTCCGTCCTCGTTGAGGTCATACTTGGAGAAATCGACTCCTGCGGCATTTGCCAGCTCACAGGCCTCTCCCCGTTGCTGCCGTATTCGGCGTAGCCTTTGCTCAATGTGACGATAGGGGACACGTCGAATATGAACTCGTAGTTTTCCGGGAACTGGTCCTGGAAATAGTCCTTTATCTTGGAGGCGAGATCCTGGAAGTCCTCGTATTTGTATGTCATCTTCTTGTCTCTGAACTCCGCGGGAATGATGAGGCATCTCTCGACAATCCTTGAGTCCGCCCTCGTGGCCGGGGAATTGGCAATCGCCGTACTCCTGATGGCCTCTGCATGCTGCAGCCGGAGCTCGGCAGTCCTGAGCATTATGGCGGTTTTCGGGATTATCGCCGCTTCGGACATGATGGAAGACGGAACGTTGCGTCCGGCGATGTACCCCGTGCTGCTCAGCACTCCGTTCACGTCATATCGTCCGTAGCACCAGAATCCGTCCTGACCCCTCTTGAGAACCCTTCCTTCGGAATCGGTTACATAATGGAAAAATTCATCGCCGTGGATCTTGGCTTGAATGACGGTCCCGTCAGGCTGCCGGAGAGTGATCGTGCCCGGATAAGCCTGCTTGGCCATGGCTGCATATCCCGTGATCAGCAGGGACAGCAGAATGCAGATCTTGTTTCCTTTCATATTTCTGTACACGTCATGCGGACTTTGAACTGCTCCGCAACTATGTGCAAGATTACTGATTATATTTGAGAAATGCAAAAATAATTTAATGATTATGCGATAAATATGCGATAAATATGCGAGAGGGCTGCCATGCCGAATTTCCCCAGCCGGAGGGATAAAGAAAAGGCGGACGAGCATCCTTGTCATCCCGACAAAAATTTCATCGTCCGCCTTAAGACGTGTACTAAAACCTAAACCTGCAGCATAGATGCAATCTTAAGGTGCAATGTTGCATCGTTCATCAAAAAAAATGAAAAAATTTTTTCTATTCCTTTGAAATCTGCTTCTGCGGCCTGGTGTTGAAACTGTTCATTGCCCTGTCCGCACCGGCGAAGACGAAGCTTTTCGCTCCTTCGATGACCTTTGCGCAAATCTCCGGCATTGCCTTGAGTTCCTCCCCGTCCAGCTTGCCCAGAACGAAATCCACCTGGCCTCCTTTCTGGAAGTCATTTCCGATGCCGACCCTGATTCTGGCGTAATCCTGGGTGCCCAGGAGTTCCTGGATGTTCTTCAGGCCGTTATGGCCTCCGTCGCTGCCCTTCTTTCTCATCCTCAGTGTTCCGAATGGGATGTTGAGGTCGTCGCAGATTACAAGGAGATTCTCTACCGGAAGCTTAAGCTTAGTCATCCAGTACCTTACGGCATTGCCGCTGAGGTTCATGTATGTGGAAGGCTTGAGCAGGGTGATTTTCCTGCCCTTGAAGGATACCTCCGCCACATCTCCGTAACGCTGGGTGGTGAAAACAGTATTGGATGCCTGAGCCCAGGCATCCAATACCATAAATCCTGCGTTATGTCTGGTATCGGAGTACTCCTGTCCTATGTTGCCGAGTCCGGCTATAAGATAATTCATACCAGATTGGACTTGTCAGATATTACTTGCTCTGACGGGTAGCCTTCACAGTGCAGAGGATGGTGTTCTTAGGAGAGATGACAGCGATGTTGTCATACTTGAGGTCTCCTGCGATGATCCTCTTGCCGATCTCGAGCTCGTCAATATTGATGGTGAGGAGATCAGGAAGGTCCTTCATGAGAGCGCTTACGCGTACCTTGCGGGAGAGATTCACGAATTTTCCACCGGCACGTACACCGGCTGCGTGTCCCTCGAATGCGATCGGAACCTCGATGGCGATCGGCTTCACCTCGTCAACCGCGAGGAAGTCAACGTGGAGGCAGAGGTCCTCGATCGGGTGGAACTGGAACTCGTGTGCCACTGCAGTATATTTCTTGTCACCGTCAAGCACGAGGTCGATGATGTAGGATGAAGGTACATGTGTGATACCCTTGAGATCCTTGGCTGAAACGGTGAAGAGAACATTCTCGATGCCCGGTCCGTAGAGGTTGCAAGGAACGAGACCCTGCTTGCGGAACTCCTTGATGGTTGCCTTGTTGCCGACCTGCCTGGTCTGGCCTTTAAGTTCAAAATGCTTCATTTTGCTGTTGTTTAAAATGTGTTACTCAGTCTGCCGGAGCAGACCCCATTGCACCAAAAGCCCTGTGGCTTTGTAATATGCGGGCGCAAATTTAGCTATAATTCCTGAATTTGCAAAATATTACCTGTCTTCCATCAATTTCTTGTACTTGAACCTCTTAGGTTCGACATTGCCGAGCCTCATCTTCTTGTTCTCCTCATATTCGGAGTACGTTCCCTCGTAGAAATAAACTGAGGAGTCACCCTCGAACGCGAGAATGTGGGTGGCGATACGGTCGAGGAACCAGCGGTCGTGGGATACGACCACGGCACAGCCCGCAAAGTTCTCCAGACCTTCCTCAAGGGCCCGTATAGTATTGACATCCACGTCATTGGTAGGCTCGTCGAGGAGGAGGACATTGCCTTCATCCTTGAGCGTGAGGGCCAGGTGGAGCCTGTTCCTCTCACCTCCGGAGAGCACGCCGCATTTCTTCTCCTGGTCCGCTCCGGTGAAATTGAAGCGGGAGACGTACGCCCTTGCATTGACATCCCTCTTGCCGAGCCTTATCCAGTCGTAGCCGTCCGAGATGGTCTCGAAAACTGTCTTGTCGGGGTCAATGCTCTTGTGCTGCTGGTCCACGTATGCCAGCTTCACGGTCTCGCCGATGTTGATCTCACCGCTGTCAGGCTGCTCCAGACCCATGATGAGGCGGAACAATGTGGTCTTTCCGGCGCCGTTCGGTCCGATGACTCCGACAATGCCGGCAGGCGGAAGCATGAATGAAAGATGCTCGAAGAGGAGCTTGTCGCCGTATGCCTTGGACACATCCTTGAACTCGATCACCCGGTTGCCGAGCTTCGGGCCGTCCGGAATGTAGATCTCGAGGTTGGCCTCCTTCTCCTTTCCGTCCTGGCTGGCCAGTTTCTCGTATGCGCCGAGACGGGCCTTGGACTTGGCATGGCGTGCCTTTGGAGCCATCCTGACCCATTCCAACTCCCTTTCGAGAGTCTTGCGGCGCTTGCTTTCCTGCTTCTCCTCCATTGCCAGACGCTTGGTCTTCTGGTCGAGCCATGATGAGTAGTTGCCCTTCCAAGGAATGCCTTCACCCCTGTCGAGCTCCAGAATCCAGCCGGCCACGTCATCGAGGAAGTAACGGTCGTGGGTGACGGCGATCACGGTACCCTTGTACTGCTGCAGATGGGCCTCGAGCCACTGGATACTCTCGGTGTCGAGGTGGTTGGTAGGCTCGTCGAGGAGGAGGACATCAGGCTGGCGGAGCAGGAGGCGGCAGAGTGCCACGCGCCTTCTCTCGCCACCGCTGAGATTGGCCACCAATGCATCAGACGGCGGGCACTGGAGAGCATCCATCGCCCTTTCCAGCTTGGCATCGATCTCCCATCCGCCGCAATGCTCGATCTTCTCGGTCAGCTCTCCCTGCCTCTCGATCAGGGCGTTCATCTGGTCGTCGTCCATCGGCTCGCAGAACTTCAGGTTCACCTCCTCATATTCCTTGAGCAGGTCCATCACTTCCTGGACACCCTCCTGGACCACTTCCAGCACGGTCTTGTCCGGGTCCATCTGCGGCTCCTGCTCCAGATAGCCCACGGTGTAGCCCGGAGCCCAGACCACCTCGCCCTGGAAACTCTTCTCCACTCCGGCGATGATCTTCATCAATGTGGATTTTCCGGAGCCGTTGAGACCGATGATGCCGATTTTCGCCCCGTAAAAGAATGAAAGACAGATGTCCTTCAATATAACCTTGTTGCTTGACGGGAGGACCTTTCCCACATCTTCTCGTCTGCCATAAAAATTATCTGTTAAATGTTAATGTAATCGTCTGGTTTTCAGGGCTGCAACTCGAATGATGATTTCTCGGGCAATATGCTCTCGAATGCGTCGCGGAGCTCCTGCATCACCTTTTCGTAGTTGCGGATATGCACACTGTCATTGATGCAGACCAGCTTGTATTTCTGCTCCCTGATGGCCTTCACGGCCTGTTTCGGCTTCACCATCAGCGGGAACATCTTCGTGTCCCTGTATGTATTGTAAGGCTCGAAACATGACTTGCAGATCTGCCAGGTGCGGAAGAGTTCCGGCGTCAGGTCCCTCTCGCTCCTGAATGTGTGAGTGGAGGCCTCCTCAAGTTCCTCTCCGCAATGCGCCCATACATCCTCAAATACCGATTTGAGATAAGGCTGGGCATTGTGCGGAATCTTCAGTGTCGTGAACTTTCCATAGGGTCTGAGGAGCCTTGTCAGCCTTGACTTGCCGCCATATTCCGGAGAGAACCATTTCCCGGCATCCCGCGCCAGCACTTCCTTCTTGTCGAAGTGCCTGTTGATCAGCCTGATATTGTTCTCCAATGTTTTCGACCACAGGCTAAGCCCGCTGTTGTACCTGAATGCCGCAATGTCGTGCGGGAGTCCGTTATCCGCAAAGAAGCGCGACTCGGGGGTAGGGGAGGTCAGGTAGAAGTCGTCATTGAAATACACGAAATGTTCCGACAGCCCCGGTATCTTGTGCATGTGGAATTCAAGCACGGTGGAGTTGAATGTCGGCAGGAAACGCTCAGGTATGTAGTCCCTGTGGGATACCAGATGCAGTTTCGGGTTGCTCACGTCAAGCCAATCCGGCTTCTGCCCGCAGGTGACGAAATGGATTTTCCTGACCCAGGGAGCGAATTTCTCCACGCCCCTGAACCAGTATTTCAGGAAGCCGTAGTCCCTGAACCTGGCCTCGGAAAACTGGTTCCTGGAATTGTCGATCTCGCCTTTGGCCCGGGCGAAATCCCTCTTCCACACGGGGTCGTTCATATCGACCCAGGTCACTACGAAATCGATGTCCATATTCTCTTTTACTTGCATACCATTATCTTCTGGATGAGGCAGTCCGCCATTTCCATTCCGGAGGAGCCGATGCTGCCGAGATTGCTTATTGTCTTCTCTATGTCCTTGTCGATGATGCCGTCAGTCTCGCAGACGCAGGTGCCCCTGAGGGCCAGGACGACGGACTGGATGGCGCTGGATACGCCGGATGCCACCTTCATTGCGCAGCCTACCTTGGCTCCGTCGCAGACCATTCCGGTAATGTTCCCGATCATGTTCTTGATGGCGGAGCAGATCTGCGCATATTTGCCTCCCTTGAGCCATACGAGCCCGCAGGCTGCACCCGTAGATGCCACAACGCAGCCGCAGAGAGCGGAGAGACGTCCGAGATATCCCTTTATGTGGATGGCAATCAGATTGCTGAGTATCAATGCCCTGGCCAGGGTCTCGTCATCTGTCCCGTGTCTTTCCGCATATGCGATGACCGGCATGCTGACCGTGATTCCCTGGTTTCCGCTCCCGGAATTGCTCATCGCAGGCAATGTGCATCCCGCCATCCTGGCATCCGACGCTGCGGCGGTGAGGGCCATCGCATAAGTCAGGAAATCATTGCCGAAAACCTCCTCGCTGTTGCTGAGAATCGCCTTCCCGACCTTCAGCCCGTATTCGCCCTTCAATCCTTCTTCAGCCAGGGCAAGGTTCAGCTTCCTGTCGTCCAGGATGAATCTTATATCCTCAATGTCGGCAGTTTCCGCAAATTCGCATATCTCCTTGACAGTCAGGTTATAGTCCAATGTCTCCCTCTCGTCTTCACCATTCTCTCCGGGAACATCCCCGTGATGGTGCCTGAGATCTTCGGCAATGCCGTCGAGCCCGGTTTCCACGATTCTGTCGTGCATGTTCTCGATTACCGCCCAGGCCTCGTGGCCGGCTCCGCCCACCTTCGCCTTTACGTAGAGCTTCGGGGCGCCATTCTTCAGCTCAAGTCCGACACGGCCTTCGGCAACCATCTTCTTGGCAAGGGCAACTCCTTCATTGTCAATGTCCTTGAGCACTTCCAGGCCATAGCCTGCATTGCCGCATACGGCTCCGAGAGCGGCGGCAATGCGCAGCCCTATCATTCCGGTACCGGGTATTCCCACCCCCATTCCGTTCTTGAGGATGTTGCCGCTGACTTCGACATTGACCCGGATATCCTCATCCCGGGAGACAGCGGATGAGAGAATCTCCCTGGCACGCGCTGCCGCAAGGGCTACCGCCACAGGCTCGGTGCACCCGAGAGCCGGCTTCACCTCCCTGTGTATCAGTCCGATGATTTCAGTTTGTCTGGCTTTGTCCATATCAGTCTTTCTTGTCAAGAAATTCCATGATTGCCTTGAACAGTCCGTCCATCGCATTTCTCCCGTTTATTGTCTCGATCGGAAATCCGATGCTGACGCTTCTGTATCCGGCCCCTTCATTACATACGGCGGAAGGGATGAGCGTGTTCCCGTAACGGAGGAATACCGAAGAATTCTTGCCGGACGGCATCAATCCGTCAGGAGTCTCCACGCAGTAGATTCTGTCACTCAGGCTCTGGTTGAACGTGAATTGTCCCTGCAGCCTGATCTTGTCGGATTTGACCGGTATTACAGTCCCGCCTCTTTCGCCATAATTGGTGATCCATCTGTAACCCAGGATATTCTGTGCGAATGCCTGTCCTTCAGCCTTGTAAACGGAATCCACCGGGGTCGGGTAAACGCTGTCCCAGAGGTCCGTGCCGATGTTGGAGCCGGATACGATGAGGTTTCCGCCCTTCCTTGCGAATGATGTGAGGGATTTCCTCAATCCTTCCGGGAATACCTGGAACCTGTCCGGTACCCTGCCACCGGGTCCTGACGGGGTGGTTACCTGTTTTCCGCATATTATGTCAGCGAATCTGAATCCCTGAAGCCTTGAGCTGTCCCGCACGAACGCCTCGGAACTTGCCGAGCAGAAAGAGTACCCGGCTTTCAGAATGGATGCGCCGTGAACCGCCGGGTAGTCGAAGCTGTTTCCTGCAATGATTTTCCCGGCAAGGTCGGTGTAGGAACCGCCGAATCCCGGATTGTCATCATCTGTCCAGACCTTGTCTCTCCTCCATTCGTACATCTCGCCTATGAAGTTGATTTCCCTCATGTAAGGTACCCCGCGGTCAAGTCTGTCATCGAAGCCTGCGGTGTCGATCGAATCGAACCAGGCAGGGGCGGATACACGGGTGAAATTGTTGACTACCAGAACTTCACGGTTTGAGTCATAGCCGTCTTCAGGTATTCCGGCGCTCAGTATTTCGGAAGGGAAGCTCTTGCCTCCGTCATTGAAGGCCACTATCTTGAAACTGTGGAGATGTCCTTTCCATATGTTGGCCTCGAAAGTCCAGAATCCGTCTTCCCCCTTTACTGCATCGATTCTCCGGCCCTCGTCGAACCCGCTGTCATCCACCCTTGTATAGAGTATGAAACCTTCAGGCATGGCCGTCGGTTCCAGCCTGTCTTCAGTGGCCCTCCATCTCAGCACGACCTTCTTTCCGTCCCTGATGACGGCTGAAAATGAGTTGACCGGCAGAGGCTGGACAGTGTAGTGGCAGCTGTAGCGGCTGCTGAGATATTTCAATATTCCTTTGTAAACCGAGCGGCTGACCGTAAACCTGAATGCCGGGTCCAGGCCGTATTTCATGTCCCGGTACTCCTGTAGTCCTCGACTCGCTGTAGGACCTGTCCCAGAGCTCGCGCCTTCTCCATTCCGGTTCAAACAATTCCCTGACATCGTTCACTATCTGGGTCTGGACATCGTCCATCAGCACTCGTGATGTCATGCGGTCCTCTCCGTCGGGGAGCTTACGGCTGCCCTCGCACTTGAGGGTGTAGATTCCCAATGTGCCTATGATGGAGTCATTCTGAGTCAGACCGGCGTCTGTATGGAAGCCCAGTGACAAATCCACCGGAATCCCCTTGCCGGCGGATTTCGGATTGACTCTGGAGCCTCCTGTCATCATTGACACCCAGGGTCCGCGGTCGGCGAAATCATTGGTGTAGTCATCTTCATGAAGCCTTGTCACTGTCGTGTCGGCTCCTGCCCACTGCATCCAGTACAATGCGCCCTCGGCGTAGCTTGGAAGCCCGGAAACCTGATATTCTTCGACAGGAGCGTCCTTGGGTCCCCTTGCAATCTTTCCCATTCCGCCACCGAAACGGACGGCATCCGCCGTAACCGCCGTGCCGGGCTTGAACGCACAGCCTTTCGGTGTGCCGTTGTCAAGTCTGACCCATCCGCTCCGGCCTTTTCCGAATTCGAATGTCCCCAGGTAAATCCAGATGCTCCCGCCCATTTTCTGGTTCACGGTGAAACCGGTCTCCCCGCCAAGGTGGCTCACTGTGTAATGTGCTGTCTCACTGCTGTTCGGCAATGTGGTATAGGATATGTACACGGAATATTCTCCCCTTTCCGGAATGTCGGGTGTCCAGACTGTCGCCGCATTGCCTCCCTGCTCCCTAACGCATTCGGCTCTGCGGGATGTGCCCATCCGGAAAGGATTGTCATAGCCGGTGTAGAATTCCTTCCTGTCCGCGAACCCTGTTCCCGCATCGCTCCATTTCCCGCTTTCACTCCAGTCTCCGGCAAGCCTCAATCCCGGGGCGCGCGGCCCTTCGAATGCCGGGTCATTGTCACAGATGACCTCATTCTTCTGGATATCCCTTTCCCTCGGACTGATCACGTATGCGCCCGCATTCTCGAGCATGGGAATGAGGAAGGGGAGTACGAAACTCTGGGTGAACATGTCCTCGACGGTAGTGAATACCGGGGCTCTCTGCCATTCCCATCGCCCCGTCTTCTCCTCGAAGTAGCGTCCATGACTGTGCCAGAGGGCTATATATCTGTCAGACAGGCCTCTGCTGAATTTCTGTGAGCCTTCCTCCCTGACCAGCGGCCTGGGATTCCCGGCCTTCGGGTCAGCCACGGCCCATCTGTTCCGGTGAGGTGTCCCTGAATTTCCCGGAGCCACGCTCTCAAGCTCCTGGACAGGAATGCTCCGGCAGTAGATGGAGCCGACCTTGCAGTTCCGGTAGCCTGAAGGGGCCAGATCCTTCAGCACGGTCTTGAACCAGCTGATATCCTCCTTTTTCCAGGGAATGTCACCCAATGTCTCGGTGAATATGAAGTCGAGCATCCCGTTGCTGCTCCGTACTGTCTTGACTGACAGTTTAGTACGTACACCTGTCCTGGCCTCGGCCAGCTTGCTTATGGAGTCGTTCAGCGAACGGTAATGCCGGAGAAGACCGGACTGCCCGAATCCAGGAAATGAAACCAGGAGCAGGGGAATAAGAATTTTCAGAATCTTGCAGCCCATTCCCGACTATCTTTCAATAATGGCGGTACCGAAGAACTCGGGCCTGTGGAAATCAGGTTTTTCCGTATGGATCGGCGCCCAGCTGAGGAAATGCGGATGAGCGGTCTTGTCCCCGCATTTGTATATGTTCAGTCTCAATGTCTCAGGAGGGTTGCTTCCGTCGATTCCGATGAGGCTGAACGGGATGAACATGCCGTTGCTCCACTTCATCACTTCATCGGCAATCTCTATCTCCTCTCTAGGCAATGTGCTGAACCTCAAAACTTTGTTCAGGGATGGAGGGTCGAGATGACGGCACTCGCTCCTGGATTTCCTCTTGGCGGCGAGAAGGGTCCCGATGCAGTTGAGCTCGAAGTTGTAATAAGTTCCGTCCTCAGGGTCGGCAATGAACAGTTCGCAGCAGCTGTCCTCCCAGACGCTTCCGTTGTCCTCGAGAGCCCGGGCCCTGAGGTCCCTGCCCTCCACATCGAAGAGAATGCCGAGGCCTTCCCCGCACCATCCCAGCGAGAACCGGCAGGAAGGCTTTTCAGGCCAGTCTGGCCAGTTCAGACAGTCAAGTGACCCCTTGACCCCGGCAGCGTCAAGAGCCGCGCGGAACTCTTCAAGGTTCTTACAGTTTCCAAGTCCCTCAATGCGGGGGATCCTGATATTGTCGGCTTTGCATGTCAGTGAGTTTCTTGTAGTATCCGTTCAGGGCGAGGAGCTCCTCGTGCCTTCCCCTCTCCACGATCCGGCCCTCGTGCATCACGATAATCTCGTCCGAATTCTTGATTGTGGACAGTCTGTGGGCAATGGCTATCGTCGTCCTGGACTTCATGAGCCTGTCGAGGGCCTCCTGTACCAGCCTCTCGGATTCAGTGTCGAGTGATGCCGTAGCCTCGTCCAGAATCAGCACCGGAGGGTTCTTGAGAATGGCCCTGGCAATGCTGAGTCTCTGTCTCTGTCCGCCTGAAAGCTTCATCCCCCGGTCTCCGATATTGGTTTGATAACCCTCCTCCTTCTCCATTATGAAGTCGTGTGCATTGGCGATCCTGGCGGCGGCCACCACATCCTCCATCGTGGCATTCTCCACGCCGAAGGCAATGTTGTTGAAAATGGTGTCGTTGAAGAGAATCGGCTCCTGGTTCACATTGCCCATAAGGCTCCTGAGGCTGTGCAGGCTGAGATTCCTGATATCCTGACCGTCAATCTTCACGGAACCTCCGGTCACGTCGTAGAAGCGCGGTATGAGGTCCACCAATGTGGTCTTGCCGGCCCCGGATTCGCCCACGATGGCCACGGTCTTGCCCTTGGCCACGGTAAGGGAAACATTGTCCAGCACCTTCCTGCCCCCGTCGTATGTGAATGACACGTTGTCGAATTCGATCTTGTCGGTGAATTCCCTTATCTCGGCAGGGGAGGAGCATTCAGCTATGCTGTTCTCGGCGTTGAGGATCTTGTCGATCCTTTCCATCGAGGCCATTCCCTTCGGGATGCTGTAGGTGGCCTTGGAGAATTCCTTGAAAGGATTGATGACGCTGTAGAGCATCACCATGTAGAACAGGAAGGTCGGCGCGTCGAATGAGGCTTTGTCGCTGAGTATCAATGTGCCTCCGAACCA
>SFPH01000133.1 GCA_004552115.1 Bacteroidales bacterium | reverse complement strand
TGCGTCCCACGCCTGAGAGCGAGGACTCGATCGGGAAAGGAACGAGAATGCTGCCGTCCATTGCGGAAGGGCAGCAGGCTGAATTTGCCGTTACCGCATAGTCCCAGAGCCCGTTGAGGGATTTCCATTCTCCGCGGACCATCTGAGGCCTGGGATACTCTGGAAGCGCATTTTCAGGAGATACCTGCTCGGCCCATACGGACCTGATGTTGTCGCCTGCAGGCGCCCAGTTCTGTGCATTTCCCGCAATAGGGAATGCCAGGAGCGCTGCGGCTGCAATTCTGTAGAATGTTTTCATTTATTGATAAATTAGAATGTGTTATTGTCCTGCAATGCAAATATAGCAATTGGCCGTGAATATGCTCCGGGTGTGCACCAATAGTGCAATATTTGAACTTATTGAGAAGACGTTTTGAACAATTCAAGCGGATTTTTGCTATATTCGCAGACTCAAAACCACGCATTAAATGTATTCATTCATAATCAGTCTGATTCTCCTCATAGCAGGATATCTCTTTTACGGTGCGTTTGTAGAACGTGTATTCGGACCGGACTCGTCCAGGAAGACCCCGGCTGTCGCCCATCCGGACGGAGTGGACTTCATTGCAATGCCGACTCCGAAGATCTTCATGATCCAGTTCCTCAACATTGCCGGGACCGGACCTATTTTCGGAGCCATAATGGGTGCCAAGTTCGGCCCCGCCGCCTATCTCTGGATAGTTTTCGGATGCATCTTCGCCGGTGCAGTCCACGACTATCTTATGGGAATGCTTTCAGTCCGCCACGACGGAGCCGGCATGCCTGACATAGTCGGAAATTATCTCGGTCAGGGCACCAAGAAGGTTCTCCTCGTGTTCTCAATCCTGGTCCTCCTTCTGGTGGGAACAGTTTTCGTATACAGTCCTGCCCTCATACTCGGCGATTTGGCCGGGGATGGCTCCACCAAGGCCATAATGCTCTGGGTTGCAGTCATCTTCATATATTATGTGTGTGCCACGATGCTGCCGATTGACAAGATCATCGGCAAGATCTATCCTGTTTTCGCATTTGCATTGATTTTCATGGCCATGGCCTTGATGGTATGCCTCTTCATCAAATGGCCTTCAATCCCCGAGATCTGGGACGGCATTTCCAATATGGGAGAGGCTTCCGGCCTCATTTCCGGCCAGCCGATCTTCCCATGCCTCTTCATTACCATTGCCTGCGGCGCCGTCAGCGGTTTCCATGCCACACAGAGCCCTCTTATGGCCAGATGCATAAAGGATGAGAAGCTCGGCAGACCTGTCTTTTACGGGGCAATGATAACAGAGGGTATCGTAGCCCTGATCTGGGCGGCGATATCATCCTATTTCTTCTATGACGGGGGAGCCGCGGCTGTCGGTTCCGATCTGAGCGCAGCCGCACCCGTGGTTGTGGGAAAGGTTTCAATGAGCTGGCTCGGTGTCATGGGTGGGGTGCTTGCCCTTCTCGGCGTGGTTGCCGCACCGATCACCAGCGGTGACACTGCCTTCAGGAGCGCCCGTCTCATCATTGCCGATTTCCTCAAGCTGGACCAGAAACCTATCAGGAACCGCATCCTCATCTGCATCCCGCTTTTCCTCGTTGTATCCGGAATGCTGGCCTATTATGTGGCTGATGCTGACGGCTTCAATGTGGTCTGGAGATATTTCGGATGGGCCAACCAGACATTGGCGGTATTTTCCCTCTGGACAGTTACTGTTTATCTGGCATTGAACAAGAAGGGACTGGCATATCTGATCGGCATGATTCCGGCCGCCTTCATGACTGCCGTATGCCTTACCTATATACTGATTGCAAAGATCGGTTTCAATCTTCCTGATGACTGGAACTGGTCCCTGGGTATAAGCATCTTCTTCCTTTCAATCGTGAATTTCCTGATCTGGAAGTATTGCAGAAAGGCCTGACAGCTGGGCTTCCCCGGCCAAGACCAATGTGAAAGTGCTTACTTTGGCTCGAAAAAGCTGAAATGCACCCTTCCGTACACCTTCTCCTTCACGAAGCACGGATGCTCCCTGAAGGAGTGCTCGCTGCCGTGCTCCAGAATCAGGTATCTCTCAGGATAGACCAGGCCTGCTCCGAGAATCCTGTCCGGCAATGTCTCCACGCCCTCGAGGCTGTAAGGTGGATCGGCAAAGACAATGTCAAATTTCTCCCGGCATAATTCAATGAAATCGAATGCGTTATGATGCACGGCAGTGATGTTGGAGAATCCGATCTTGGCTGCCGTTGTCTTGATGAATGCAGAGTATTGCGGATTCATCTCCACTGACCATACGCGTCCTGCCCCTCTGGATGCGAACTCGTAGGATATGGACCCTGTCCCGCTGAAAAGGTCCAGGACTTTCAGATCTTCAAACTCGTACTCGCTGTCGAGAACATTGAAAAGTGCCTCTTTGGCAAAATCCGTAGTGGGCCTCGCCTTGAAGTCAGGCGGAACCGGAATGCTCCTGCCCTTGTGGTTTCCTCCGATGATTCTCATAGGTCAAATCTTGTCAACGGCCCGGAAATATCTGTAGAGGGACATTTCCTCCGCCTCCGAAAGGGGAGTCCTGAATGTGATGGTGGACATCTCCGGATTGAGCTGGAGCTTCTTCATCGCATTGAAGATGAAGTACTCCGCCGTCGTGAAATCCGGGGCCTTGAAAATGTTGGCAAGCATCAGATTCCTTCCCTGGCCGATGGCGAGGTGAAGATATCCGTCAGCCCAGGAGGCTACAATCTTGTTGTACTCGGTGCATTCGGACAATGTCTCGAGAATGTAGTACATTTCCGGCAGTATCCTGGCCTTAAACCCGTCCACTGTGAGGACAGTCTGGGAAATTGCCCTGGACAGCGATTCGCCAATGCTGTTGGAAAAAATGAGGACCGCACCGAGCCGCTCTATGCGGATGTCTTCCACAATGTCGTTCTCCCCGGTCCTGACGACGTCCGCAAGCATCCTCCCGGCTTCCTTCTTGTCGAAGAACTGTTCCGGAACAAGTGTGCATTTCGGGGTCAGGAGAGATATCCTGACGAAGTCGTAGCGCCTTTGGAATTCCGGAGTTGTGAAAATGTCCGAGCCGGGAATCCAGTCTGCGGATCCCCTGGAGCTTTCGCCCTCCACCTTAAAAGAATATCCACTCAAGGAAACTTGAATGGATATTCCGGATTTCATATTTGTGTTCTGCATCAATTCTATTCCCAGTTTCCAGCGTTGTTGTTAGGAGCGGAGACGCTGCCGACCTGGAGACCCTCATATTTGTTGGAAGCCCTGCACTCGGCATCGAGGTTGATTCTGAGCTGGTTGTCAAGACCCTTGAGGAGGGACTTGTAAGGCATCCTGGCCTCGAAGAGAGGAACTTTCACTCCGGATACCTCCTTCACGATGGCTTCCATCTGGATGGTGTCGCCCTGAGAGAATGGAATGTACCTGAGGGAGTCGATGTTGAAGTCGGTCCTGTTGTTGAAGATTGTGTCCTTCACGTTGATCTTGCTGGAGATTGAGAACACGAGGTTCTGGCCCTGCTTGTAGAGCTCGAACATCTTCTCAGGAGTAAGCTTGCCCCTGAAGGTCTTCTTGAGCTTCTCTGTATTGGCTACTGCCACCGAGTCGTCGTTTGAGCCGATCTGCATCAGAACTTCCATCTGACCGTTCTTGTAGAAGTCCGCGAGTGTGTCGGCAGACTGGGAGAATCTTCCGTAAACGGATTTGTAGGCTTCCTGGAGAGTTCGGAGATCCTTCATTCTCTGTACGCCCACGCCCTTGCGGTACTCCATCTGCTTGTTGAAGTTTACTGGCTGCATCACGCTCTGTACTACCGTTCATTATTGTGAGTTTTTATTATTTTCTCAACAGTTCCCACAAAGTTATAAATTTCATTTATGAATTGCAATATTTATTAGTAAATTTGCAATCCGAAACCCTTTTTGAGGATTACATATATGAACATTTGCACATCAGATATAAAGTCGCTCGCCAGTTTCATTTCCGAAGCCTCCGGAATAGTGATTACAGCGCATATCCACCCCGACGGAGATGCCGCCGGAAGCACCAATGCGCTGCTCTGCTATCTCAGGTCGAGAGGCAAGGATAATGTCAGGATTGTCTATCCTGAACCCCTTGCCGACACGATCTCCTTTATAGCTGGAGGAAATGACGGCTCACTCATCCTGGATGCTGCTGCATCTCCGGAGGAATGCCGCAGGGCCATAAGCTCCGCCGACCTCATTTTCTGCCTGGACTGCAACTCATTCGCAAGGACAGGTCCCCTCGAGGATGCAATGAGGTCGTCGTCCGCCCGCAAGGTGCTCCCTTCCCGATGTCGGGGGAGATGTTTCCAGACTCCCTCAGCCGTCCGCTGAGGCATTGATGGCGGGAATGACGACAGATACCAACAATTTCTCGAATTCAGTATACCCTTCCACCTTCGCCATGGCCTCGGGCCTTCTCGGTGCGGGGGTCGACAGGGATGGCATTCTCCAGAAACTCTTCAATGAATACAGGGAGAACCGCCTGAGAATCATGGGCTGGCTCCTGTATGAGAATATGAGGATAACTGATGCCGGAGTCGCATATATGATCATCACATCGGACACGGCCGAGAGATTCGGCATAATGGAAGGCGAGACCGAGGGCTTCGTCAATATGCCTCTTGCCATCGGCAGGGTGAAGATGAGCATCCTTCTCAAGATTGACGGGAACGGTTATTTCCGCGTCTCGGTACGTTCCAAGAAGGGCTATTCCTCCAATCTCTGCGCCACCAGGTATTTTCACGGGGGCGGGCACGAGAACGCTTCCGGTGGCCGGCTTTTCTTCCCGCAGGACATACCGTCTCCGGACGAAGCCGCCGGATATGTCGAAAGGGTGACCGGCGAACTTTTCAAGGAGGAAGGATACGTA
>SFPH01000132.1 GCA_004552115.1 Bacteroidales bacterium | reverse complement strand
GCATACCCCTCGAAGAAACCAGAGTGTCTACGTCCTTGACTCCGGTATTGACTGATACTGAGTCATATATGGTCTTGACGATGCCTGTGAACATGACTCCCGCCCTGCTCTGGCCGCCGACACCGAGGGCCTCCAGGGTATTCTCTCCGATTTCGCTGATGATGTGTGGCTGAAGGATCAATGCGCATATTGCGGCAATGAGAATCGACAGCCCGAGCACCGTCAGGGCCGGCATTCTCCGGGCAATCATCACTCCCGTCAGAACCGGCACGACCAATGTCCACAGCGAAATGTTGAATTTCGATGCCAATGTCTCCGTGTATATGGATATCTGCGCAGGGGCGTTCCCGGTATGGAGAAATCCAAGCACCAGGAAAATCACCAATGTTATCACGAATGAAGGTACAGTGGTGAACATCAGGTACTTGATATGCTGGAAAAGGGGAGTCCCGGCTATGGACGACGCCATTACTGTAGTGTCCGAAAGCGGGGAAATCTTGTCTCCGAAATAGGCTCCGGATATGATGGCTCCGGCAATCATTCCCTCGCTGAATCCCAATGCCTTGCCGATTCCCAGCAATGCCACTCCGATGGTGGCGATGGTGGTCCACGAACTGCCTATCATCACGGACACAAGGGCGCAGATGAGGCAGGCTGTGACAAGGAAAATCTTCGGCGAGATGATCTTCACGCCGTAGTAGATCAATGAAGGCACGGTTCCGCTCATCGTCCATGTCCCCGAGATTCCTCCGATGAGGAAGAGGATGACAATGGCGGTGGTGACGTCTCCGATGTTGCTCCTGATGGCCTCCTCAAAGTCCTTCCAGGGCTTCTTGAACAGCCACATCGCGAGCCATACGCAGATGCCCGCCGAGAAGAGCAGGGCGACCTGGCTGGCACCGAGAATGGAATCGCTGCCGAATATGCCGATATTCAGGGAGAGAAGTATTACCAGAACTATGATCGGCATCAGCGATATGCAGGTCCGGATTAGTGAAGCCCGTTTCATCTTGTTTAGGATTGCTCAGCCGGGGATTCAGCCGAAAATGTTCCTGTGTATGAGGGAAACGATGTTGTCAAGCGATTCCCTGTCCACGACAAAGCTTATGTTGATATAGGACGAGCCCTGTGAAATCATATAGATCTTGTAGTCCTTGAGCGGGGCGAAGGTCTTCTCGAGGAGGCCGTTCACATTGTCCAGGTTCTTTCCGATGACGCTGACCTGGGCCTTGTTGCTGTCCACAACAACCTCTGCGAATGTCGAGAGTTCCTCCACCACCTTCTCTATGTTCTGCGAGCCGGCATCCACCGTCACTGAAATGGTGGCCTCGGATGTGCTGATGAGATCGACGGAGACATTGTTCCGGCTGAAAATCTCGAACACGTGCATGAGGAAGCCGGCCACATTGATCATCTTGGTAGAGAAAATATTGATAACCAGTATGTTGCTCTTGCTGGAAACGGACTTGACACCATCTTCGATAAAGCTGCTCTGGAGGATGGCAGTGCCCTTTCCGGAAGGGTTCATCGAGTTGAGCACGTAAATCGGGATGTTCTTCTTCACTGCAGGCTCAATGGTCATCGGATGGAGCACCTTCGCTCCGAAATGGGCCATCTCGGCAGCTTCCTCAAACGATATCCTGTCGAGGCTGAGAGTATTCTCCACCTTGCGCGGGTCCGCCGTCTTGACTCCGTCCACATCGGTCCAGATCTCGATGACCTCCGCATCCACAGACATTCCGATGAGGGAAGCCGTGTAGTCAGAGCCGCCGCGGCCAAGCACTGTAGGCTCGCCTTCAGCCGTAGCCGACACGAATCCCTGGGTGATCACCGCGTCCATGTCCTGAGTGTAGGCTTCCGCCACCTCGCGGCTGACATTCTTTACAATCTCTTCTGTCTGAGGTTCTCCCTTCAGGAAATTGTTGTCGGTGATGATCATCTTCCTGGAGTCCATCAGCCGGGTCCTGATGCCCCTGGCGTTCATTGCGCAGCAGATGATGCTGGAGGAGAGATATTCTCCGTTGCCGATGATCACGGCCTTGCTCCGGTCGGAAAGTTCTCCGAGGGCGCAGACCGCATTGACGAAATATTCCAGATTGTCGCAGAGACGGTTGACTCTGGCGCAGGCGTCGGCGAGGATTTCAGCATTGTCCGGGATGAGCTCCGCAGCGAGGTTGAGATGGCGCTCCCTGAGCTGTCTGAGGAGGTCCGCCGCACCTTCATTGTCCTTTCCCCTGGCTTTGTCGGAAATCTTGTACAGAAGGTCCGTGACCTTTGACAATGCCGATACGACAACAATAGGTCTCTGCTGGAGTTTGCTCTCTACAATGCCGATGGTGCGGGTAATGGCTGCACAGTCCGCCACCGATGTCCCGCCGAATTTCATTACAATCATAGTCCGTGTTTATATTTTTGCGTCAAAGCCGCAAATATACGGAAAAAATACGGAACGGCCATCCGGAAGAGCCTATTATATCTCTGATTTTCAATACAAAAAAAGAGGATAACCTTCCGGTCACCCTCTGATATCTGGTCGGGATGATGCGACTCGAACGCACGACCCCTACGTCCCGAACGTAGTGCGCTAGCCAACTGCGCCACATCCCGTCTCCATCGGGAGCCCGCGGTTAGGCGAGCTTGTTGATGTAGAGTGCTATTCCGCTCTTGAGATTGGCTGCCTTGTTCTTGTGGATGATGCCCACTTTGGCGAGCTTGTCAATCATTGCGTAAACCTTCGGTGCGCTGGCCTCGGCAGCCTTCTTGTCTGTCGTGTTCCTTATCGCACGGATAGCGTTTCTTGTAGTCTTCGCATAATACCTATTATGCAATCTGTGCCTTTCGCTCTGGCGAATGCACTTCTTTGCAGATGCGTTATTTGCCATTGTTTTTTATTTTTTATTATTTAGTAGTGGGTAGGAGAATCGAACTCCTATTGCAAGAATGAAAATCTTGAGTACTAACCGTTATACGAACCCACCGGATCCCCCGTTCAAGCACACGTAGCGATTAAACGGAATGCAAAGGTATATATTATTTTCTACACCGCAAAATATTTTTGCCGATTTTTATTTATTTCCATCACCCTCCTCATCTTCCTTCTCCCATTCGAAGGAGTACATTATGGCCTCCACCTGCCTCAGATACTGGCGCTTGTCGAACTTTGGAGCATATACGAAGCCGTCGAGGACAATGATGTAACGGCCGTCCTTGCTGTAGAATGAATGGGATACGAAGGGACCGCCCATGAAATCATTGTAAACCTCCCAGAGGCCTCTGGTCTCGGCGAACTGGCGGCCGCGGAAACGGATGTAGCTCACCTCCGGAGTCACGGCGTCGCTTGTTATCATATATGTGTTCTCGAACATTCCCGGCACGTTCTCCTTGAGAGCGGCGTTCCTGTGGGCTATGATGTTCTCAAGCGAGAAATTGTCATTTTCCGCAGCCGGATATCTGTAAATGAACACTCCCTGGGTGACATACTGCTTGTCATCCGAAATCCAGAGGAAGTCGGAAGTCTTCTTGCGGAGCTTGAATCCGGTAGGGAAATGCGGTGAGCCGCCGGTCATCTCCTTCACTGCCGGAGGAATGCTGTGCTCCTCGTAACGTATTGAATTTGCTATGATTCTGTCCCTCTCGGCCTGCTCGAATGAATTGATGATCCTCTCGCTGTTCTCCCTGAGAATCACCGCTGCGGAATCACTGGTCGGGGCTGTTACCTGGATTACGCACTGAGGATGGGCCCAGACATCGTTCTTGTACACCACTCCGCTCTTGTCGGAGGCTGATATGTTGAAGAAAAGCAGGTTTCGGTGAACCTTGAACAGGTCCGCAAATCCGCTGACAGGCACATTTGAAAGTGAGAAAAGCGGTTCCTGCTGCGGGAGAGGATAGTCGGCTGCCAGGATTTCCCTCGTGGCCGAACCCAGATTGCCTTCCCACTCGTTCTTGTCCATTGCGACAATTATCTCGCCGGCCTTGCCGCTGACATTGGGAAGCAGGGTGCCGTTGCCCTTGCATCCGCCGAGGATGATGACCGCCGAGGCCAATGCCGTAATGAATCCTTTTGTTCTCATGATGCGTGTAAGTTATTGATATTTATAATGTTATCTTGAAACGTGGAGGAGGCTGGGCGACATCTTGCTGCCTGAGGGAAGAGCCTTATCTCAGCAGCCTGCCGATGTCATTGCCGAGAGCCAGGATCATCAATGCCAGAAGAAGGACCATCCCGATGGCCTGGGCAATGATGAGGAACTTGTCGCTAGGCTTTCTGCCGGTCGCGATCTCATAGCAGAGCAGCATTGCATGGCCTCCGTCCAGGCCCGGAATCGGCAGCAGGTTCATCACTCCCAGCATGATGGAGATGATGGCTATAAGGTGGCAGAAGCGGAACCAGTTCCATTTTTCAGGGAACACCTGCATTATGGTGATGACGCTCCCGACTGACTTGTAGGCCTTGGTCTTGGGAGTGAACACGAGCTTCAGATCCTGAATGTATCCCTTGAGCGTTTCGAAACTGTACCTGATGCCGGCCGGTATGGCCTGGAAGAAGTTGTATTCCTTCCTGCGGTAGGGAGAGTCCAGGAAGACTCCGATCTTGCCGTCATCGCTGATGTCCAGATTGAAACTGAGGGTGTCGCTGCCCCTGAGGACGCTTACGGGCACGGTTTCCCCCGTGCATCCGTCCAGAACCCTTGCTGCATCCTGGAAATAATCCGTTCTGCAG
>SFPH01000131.1 GCA_004552115.1 Bacteroidales bacterium | reverse complement strand
AAGCTTCTCGATTTCTTCCGGGGAAATGCTAATCTGAAACATAGTTCTCCAAGATTGCTGGTGTCAATACTTCAAGCCTTTCCGCCACCGCCTTCGGCATCGACCGCTTCTTCATCCTGACCAGGACGAAAGTGTCCATACCCGATGAAGGAGCCCTGTTGGTCCTGTATGGATCCGTGAAGAAGCCCTCCTCTCCATATGTCCCGATTCCCGGAAGCGGAACAGTCATGTAGAATTCGGCCTGCGGATACCGGATCCTGTGGGTGAACAGGTTGGCAGCCCTCATTTCGCGGATGCATGCCGAAACCACGGCAGTACCTGCGTCAATGAACTCGAAATCCCCGGCAAGAAGATTTCTGTACACTATCAGGCTGTCTTCGACATCGTCCCACATACCCTCCAGCGCGGAGTTCAGTTCTGACGCGCGCAATGGAATATCATCCACAATGGCGGCATCCAGCTCACCGGCATTGCCGGAGGCCTTGTACATCCGGAGGAAAGAAATTATCCTGTCCTGGAGATCCCCATCCCCCGACGGACACAGGACCTCGCATTTCATTTCAGGATAATCGCTTGACAATTGGGAGGTTACGATTGGATATATCCCGGCACTGTCAATTTCGTGACTGGTCCACACAGCCAGATTTGAAGCGTTGCCGTGCCTGCGGGCTGCAAAATCGAACATTGCGTGGGCAGGGGAAATGACCTTGATATGCTGCCTCGCCGCCCTGAGCAATGAGGAAATGTCGTAATAACCGTATGCGGACAGGTAGGATGACGAGAGCACTACAATCTTGGCTCCGGTTTTCCTCTCGGAAAGACTTCTGTCATATTGACTTACAAGCACAGCGGTGTCAAGCGCATCAATAACCGATCGCACTGCTGCCTCCCGGAGGAAATCCTCATTGGAATTTAGGATGTATCCGGAATACGGCTCATTGGCCAGATCGGATATCACCGCCACAGTCTCCCCGGCGAAATCAGGAAGCCCGTCCGGCAAGGCCCTGCCGTCAACATTGTCAAAATCATCGGAGTTCAGCAGCTTCTCCGCCATGAAGAATGACTCGGAGGATGGCCCGAACACCGTCAGGCTGCCTCCTGCGCCATCTATGCCTGCCATCTTGACCCTCGTGTACTGCAATGATGCCGTATCAGCGACGATATCCTGAACATACTTCACAGACAAAGGGTCACCGGCCCCACGGTCCATGCAGGATACCGCGAAGGTCGGCGACAATGCTAAAATCAAATAAAGAAGTCTTTTCCTCATCAATCAAAATTAAAAGAACAGGAGCTCCCTGTACTTCGGAAGCGGCCAGAGCTCGTCGTCAACGAGCATCTCGAGGTGGTCCGCATTGTAGCGCACCTTGTCCATCGCGGCCTTCACCTCCGTAGAATAGAGATAAGCCCTCTCAGCCATGTTCTCGACCTTGTTGGCCTTCTTGCGGGCCTCGACAAGCTCTGCCACATTGGCGGAAATATTGTTTACAAAACCTGAAATATGCCTGTAGGTCTCCATATCGGCCTTGCAGAGAT
The DNA here is from genome assembly GCA_004552115.1 of Bacteroidales bacterium. Next base: position 4,977 of record SFPH01000131.1, on the reverse strand, counting down.
CCCTGTACTCGTCACCGAATACATCCTTGCAGCCCTTGATGCTCTTTATGAGGATGTTCTGGTAGCTTACGGCTGCAGGAATGACGTGGTTCAGACATACGTCGCCGATGATTCTCGCCTCTATCTGGAGCTTCTTAACATAAGTCTCATTGAGCACCTCGTAGCGGGCCTCGGACTCTACCGGAGAGAGGACGCCAAGCCTGCTGAACATTTCAACAGTCTTCGGGTCAATGTAAACCTTGTATGCCTCAGGCACATTGCGTACGGCCTTGAGACCCCTGCGCGCTGACTCTTCCTCCCATTCCTTGCTGTAGCCGTTGCCCTCGAACATCACGTTCGAAGCCTCGGAGATGAATTTGCGGACCGTGCTGAGAACCGCACTCTGACGGCTCTCTCCCTTGGCCTCAAGGGCATCCACCTCAGCCCTGAAGTCATTGAGACTCTCTGAACTCGAAACGGTTTCCGGTGAATGCGAACGGTGATGTCCTGTTCCTGTCAGTATTGTCCTGGAGAAGGTCAGGAATGGAGCTGACCATCTGGATGGAGGCCTTTCCGGCTTCCACGTCGGACATGTCCTTCATGTTCATTATGCGCTCGAAAATCCTGGAGACTGTGGCGCCGGAGAAGATTGACATCACTGCAGGCGGAGCCTCGTGACCGCCAAGCCTGTAGGAGTTGTTCAATGTACATGCCGAGGTCATCAGCAGATAGTTGTGGCGGTATACCGCACGCACTACCGACGAATATACGGCGAGGAACTGAAGGTTCTTGTCCGGAGTCTTGCCAGGGGAAAGGAGGTTCACACCGGTATCGGTCTGCATAGACCAGTTGCAATGCTTGCCGCTTCCGTTGATGCCGTCGAACGGCTTCTCATGGAAAATCACCTTGAGATGATGCTTCTCGGCTACTTTCGGCATGAGAATCATCAGGAGCATGTTCTGGTCGATGGCCCTGGTCACCTCGCAGAATACAGGCGCGCACTCGAACTGGTTCGGAGCCACCTCGTTATGCCTTGTCTGGAGCTGGATTCCAAGCTTGTAGGCTTCAGTCTCGAAATCCTTCATGAAGGCCTCGACCCTGGACGGAATCGCTCCGAAATAGTGGTCTGACAGCTGCTGGTCCTTGGCTGAGGTATGTCCGATCACGGTCCTGTCGCAGAGCTTCAGATCCGGCCTGGCATTGTACAGAGCCTCATCCACAAGGAAATACTCCTGCTCAAGTCCGGCATTGACGGAAACGGCCGACACAGACTCGTCGAAAAGGTTGGCGACGGATGTTGCGGCTGCGCTGAGAGCCTGGATTGAACGGAGATTAGGAACTTTCATGTCAAGAGCTTCTCCAGTATAGGAAACGAATACTGAAGGGATGCAGAGAGTCTCGTCAAGGATGAAGACCGGCGAGTTCGGGTCCCAGGCGGAATATCCCCTCGCCTCGAAAGTGTTACGGAGGCCACCGTTAGGGAAACTCGAAGCATCAGGCTCCTGCTGGACCAGTGCGCTGCCGCTGAAACGCTCGAAGGCCTGTCCGTCCTTCACGGTCACGAAGGCCTCGTGCTTCTCCGCAGTAGAACCTGTAAGAGGCTGGAAGAGATGGGTGTAATGTGTCGCTCCCCTCTCCAGTGCCCAGGTTTTCATTGCTGAAGCAATCTCATTGGCTACAGACCTGTCGATAGTCTTGCCGAACCTGACTGCTGCAAGAACGGCATCATAGGCTGTCTGGGACATGTACTTCCTCATCTTCGGGAGGTCGAACACGTTCTCTCCGAAATAGGCCGAGATCGGTCTGTCTTCTACAAAATAACGCCCTGTAGTATGAGCGGCGGCTTCGTCCAAAGCCCTTTGTCTGAAAGTTGACATAATTTTATGTGATTTTGTTAAGCACGTCCACAAAGATAAAGAAAATCACTATCTTTGTGAAAGATTTCAGGCTGAAAATTAGATTAAAACGAAACAATATGGCAAAAATCTCCAACAAGTCCCAACAGATGCCGGCTTCCGCAATCCGCAAGCTGGTTCCTTTCGCTGACGCCGCCAAGGAAGAAGGCGTAAAGGTGTATCACCTCAATGTAGGCCAGCCGGACATCAAGTCTCCGGAATGCGCACTGGAGGCTGTAAGAAAGAACACATTGGATCACGTATCCTATTCCAATTCAGCAGGTTTGATTGAACTCCGCCGCGGGCTTGTCGAAAAATACTACAGGAAAATCGGCATTGACATTGATGTCAGGGAACTCATCGTCACCGTAGCCGGAAGCGAAGGCGTGAATCTCGCGCTCCAGATTACCTGCGACGAGGGCGACGAGGTCATTGTCCTTGAACCTTTCTATACCAACTACAACACATTCGCCTTCATGAACGGCATCACGATGAAGGCCGTCCATACCGATATCAGGGAAGGTTTCAAGGTGCCTGACGTGGCCGAGTTCGAGAAGCTCATCACGCCGAGGACCAAGGCCATCCTCATCAGCAACCCGGGCAATCCTACCGGAACCCTGTACAGCAAGGAGAACATGCTCGCCCTCGGAGAAGTCGCCCGCAAGCACGACCTCTTCCTCATTTCCGACGAGGTCTACAGGGAGTTCTGCTATACCGACGAGCCTCATTTCTCGGCGATGAACATCCCGGGACTTGAGGACAATGTTATCCTTATCGATTCAGTATCAAAGAGATATAATCTCTGCGGCTGCCGTATCGGCTGCATCGTCTCACACAATGAGGAAGTGATGAAGGCAGCGATGAAATATGCCCAGGCAAGACTCTGCCCTCCTATTTACGGACAGCTCGCGGCCCTCGGCGCCCTCGACACTCCGGATTCCTATTTCGAGGAAGTCAAGAAGGAATACATAACGAGAAGGGACTACATGATAGGCAGAATGCTGAAGATGCCGGGAGTCTATTCCCCGCTTCCGATGGGCGCCTTCTATACAGTTGCCGAGATTCCTGTGGACAACGCTGAAAACTTCGCGAAATGGATGCTCACGGAGTTCAGACACGAGGGACAGACCACGATGGTAACACCTGCCGCTTCCTTCTACAAGACCCCGGGAGCCGGCATCAACCACATCAGGGCAGCATACGTCCTCGAGGTTCCTGAACTTGTAAAGGCAATGGATGTGCTCGAGGCAGGTCTTCAGCAGTATCCCGGCAGGACAATCTGATCTCCGGACTTCCCGTCTCCGGATTAAAGTCCGAGCACGGATATGATTTTCGGAATCAGCATGGTATGAAGGTACTCATCTTCCATGAAGTGGGTACCTTCATATATATTATAGGAGTCATCACCGAAATATTTCCTCCATTTCCTGACACTGACAACCCCGCTCCTGCGGTAATGGTCCGCAGTGCCGAAAAATGCGAAGAAATAGTCATTTCCTCCCCTGCGCGGCGACTGATCAAGCACCTGTTTTCTTATCCCCCGATAATGCCAAAGTATCTTATGAGTAAAGTCAAGTGCTTGACGATCTGGAGAATAAGGCTTGAAAACATGCCTCATCAAAGCAGGTATGCCGGGAATCAGCGATACTGAAGACATCCATCTTGCCGCACCGATGGCAGGAGAAACCAGAATATGCGGCACCCCTTTCAGGCGGATTGCGTGAAGGCTGCCCAGAGACTCCCCTATCACCAGATCCGGTCTGATTTCATTGAACCAGGATGTAATCTGGGCGAAGGCAATGTCAGGGTCAATGTCATATGTCCTCACGATCACATCCGCCACGACCCCTTCCGGAAGACTTTTCCCCAGGTCCGCCTTGAGTACGGAGGGAATCCGGCTGTCAATGCCGCCTCCCATCCCGTGAATGTAGAGTATGCTGAGTTTTCTCATTTCTGTCATCTGTTGAGCCCGGCAAAATTACGTATTAATGTTTCCTCCTCAAAATAAAGATTTGTTTTTCGGCTTAATTTTCATAAATTTGCTTTTCGTACAAATTGAATGTAAATAAGACATATATTATCATGAGAAAGATTTTTGCTACAGCATTGATTGCGCTTGCCGCAGTTTCGGCAATGGCCCAGCCGGCAGCTCCCGGTAATGAAAAGAAGGGCGAACTCACATTCACGACAATCAAGGAAAATCCTATAACGCCGATCAAGAACCAGTACCGTTCAGGTACCTGCTGGTGCTTCTCAGGACTCGCCTTCCTCGAGTCCGAAGCCATCAGGATCAACGGAATCAAGGACCCTGCGGCTTATCCGGACTTCTCTGAGATGTTCGTGGTAAGCCATTCCTATCAGGACAGGGCTGAGAAATATGTCAGGCTCGACGGGAATCTCACCTTCGGAGCCGGCAGCGAAATCGCTCGACGCTCTCACCAAGGCTTATGTCGAGGTTATTGCGAAGAATCCCAACCGCACACTTTCCACAGGCTGGAAGAAGGGCTTCAAAGGCATAGTTGACGCATATCTGGGAGAATGCCCGACCGAGTTCGAGTACAATGGGAAGACCTATACACCTGCCTCATATAGAGACTCTTACAAGATCAATCCGGATGATTACGTATCATTCACATCCTATACCCACCATCCTTTCTACAAGAAGTTCGCCCTCGAGATCTGCGACAACTGGCGCTACGACCAGGACTGGAATGTCCCGATCGACGATTTCATGGCTGTTATCGACAATGCCATAATGAACGGTTTCACAATTGCCTGGGCCAGCGATGTCAGCGAGAAAGGCTTCACCAGAGATGGATTGGCACAGCTTCTTGCAGACGCAAAAAAGACTTCGGGTTCAGATCAGGAAAGATGGGTTGGCAAATCCGGTGAGCCTGCAGAGGAGTCCGCTCCTGAAGAGATAGAGGCTACACAGGAATTCCGCCAGAAGGGTTACGACGAGAAGACTACCACCGACGACCATGGAATGCAGATTTTCGGAATCGCCAGGGACCAGTTCGGCAACAAGTATTATATGGTCAAGAACTCCTGGGGCGAGACAGGCAAGTACAAGGGCATCTGGTACGCCAGCGAGGCCTACGTA
>SFPH01000130.1 GCA_004552115.1 Bacteroidales bacterium | reverse complement strand
GGATATATGTTCCTTGAAAAATCGGTTGTACCTCTCGACAACCTCTTTCACCCTCCCGGCATCATTGTGAAACAGCATGACAACCGAGACATAATTCTCTGATTTAATGTACATATATCCTCCAGCGTCTCCCCCTGCGCATTTTTTCGCCATACCACAAATGCCTCCTGCAGATCCATCTCCTCAGGAAACAGATTCTCAGCCAAAGCATTCCACACCGCTTCTGGACGACCACAACGGCGCAACAACAAGAGCAACTACTTCAACCCTAACATCTACGCTGACTACAGCCATTCATTCGGAGAGCACAATCTCAAGGTGATGGCAGGTTTCCAGAGCGAATACTGGCACGGCCGCACTATCACTGCCCAGCAGTACGGCATCATTGCAGGTCTTCCTACACTTGACACCACCGCTTCCAACCCTACAGCCTCCGGCGGATACTCGACCTGGACGACAGCCGGCTTCTTCGGCCGTGTCAACTATGACTATGCCGGACGTTATCTTGTCGAGGCAAACCTCCGTTATGACGGATCCTCACGCTTCCTCCGCGAGAACAGATGGAACCTCTTCCCTTCATTCTCAGCAGGTTGGAACATTGCCAGGGAACCATTCTGGGAGGACTTCACAAAGAGGGTGAACGTATTGAAGATCAGAGGATCCTGGGGTGAACTCGGAAACCAGAACACCGAAAGCCTCTATCCTTTCTACCCTACGATGAGCTATACTCCGAAGGGTGGCAGCTGGATTGTCAATGACGCCAAGCCGAACATTTCCGGCCAGCCAAGCCTCGTTTCCTCATTCCTCACCTGGGAAAGGAGCCGCACTTGGGAAGTGGGTCTTGACTTCGGAGCATTCAACAACCGTCTTACCGGTTCCTTCGGATATTATCAGCGCAAGACCTATGACATGGTGGGTCCTGCCCCTGAACTTCCTGATGTTCTCGGTACTGCCGAGCCGAAGACCAACAACCTCGACATGACCACCAAGGGCTGGGATCTCCAGATAAGCTGGCGTGACGTTGTCAATGACTTCAACTACGGAGTTTCCCTCGTGCTGAGTGACAGCAAGACCATCATTAACAAGTATCCTAACCCTGCAAAGGAACTGGGCAAGTATTATGACGGAGCCGTTTACGGTGACATCTGGGGCTTCGAGACTGTAGGAATTGCAAGTTCACAGGCAGAGATGGATGCCCATCTCGCGAAGGCTGACCAGAGCTATTGCGGCGCAAACTGGACTGCCGGAGACATCATGTATGCCGATATCAACGGCGACAGAGTAGTGGATGAGGGCGAATACACAGCAGACAACCACGGTGACCTCAAGATCATCGGCAACAGCACACCTCGCTACAACTTCGGTCTCAACTTCGATTTCGCATACAAGGGATTTGACCTCAAACTCTTCTTCCAGGGCACCCTCAAGCGTGACTATATGGCAGGCAGCGCAACATTCTGGGGCGCTACCGGTACCGGCAAATGGCAGGCTCTCGGTTTCACCGCACATTCAGACTACTGGACACCGGAGAACACCGACGCCTACTATCCTCGTCCTGACTGGGGAGGTTGGAGAAACACCTGGACCCAGACACGTTATCTGCAGAATGCGGCTTACTGCCGTCTCAAGAACGTGACCCTCGGTTACACCCTTCCGTCACGTCTTACCCAGAAGATTTACGTTCAGAATCTCAGGCTCTTCGTTTCTGCAGAGAACCTGCTGACCATCACCAAGTTCACCGATATCTCAGACCCTGAGCTCATCGGAGCCGGCTACGGCGGAAACCTTGGAAAGACCTATCCTCTTTCCAAAACAGTGTCATTCGGTGTAAGTGTAACCTTCTAAATTGAGGAAAGTATGAAAATTAAATATTTGAATATCGGCCTGCTCATAGCGGCTGTTTCCGGTCTGACTGCCTGCAATGGCTTCCTGGACCGCGAACCGGAGAGCTCGGTCACCCCGAGTGCCTACTTCACTTCGGAGGCTGACCTCGCCGCCTACTCGATAAACCTGTATGGATTCTTCACCAGTATTGCGCCGGGAAGCTATGGTATCAGCACATTCGGCTACGACAATGCAACCGACAACCAGGCAGCTACCGGATATTCCTCACGCTGGGTTCCGGGTGAGTGGAAGGTACCTTCTTCAACAAGCGACGGAGACCGTACAGCCGTATGGAACTTTTTCCAGATCCGTGACTGCAACTATTTCTTCGACCAGGTGCTCCCTAAATATGAGGCCGGCAAGATTTCAGGAAACGAAAACAATATCAAGCACTACATCGGCGAAATGTACCTGATGAGGGCATATGCATATTTTGACAAGCTCCAGTCCATCGGTGACTGTCCTATTGTCACCACTGCCCTCAAGGATGACGAGGCCACATTGGTGGAGGCTTCAAAGCGTCAGCCGAGCCACAAGGTAGCCAGATTCATTCTCGAGGACCTCGACAAGGCCATTGAACTCCTTCAGGAGTCTGCCCCGGGCGGAAAGAACCGCATCAGCAAGGATGTAGCTTACCTTCTCCGTTCAAGAGTCGCCCTCTTCGAGGGAACCTGGCTGAAATACCACAAGGGCACGGCATTCGTACCTGGTGGTGAAGGCTGGCCCGGCGACAACAGCCTTCTCTCAGGATTCAACATTGACGATGAGATTTCCTATTTCCTCGGCGAGGCGATGGCATCTGCAAAGGTCGTCGGAGACAAGCTCGTCAACAACCTCGTGGAGAACACTGACGCCGATGAGGGAATGGATGCATCGTTCAACAGCCTGAACCCTTACTACACAATGTTCTGCGATGAGAACATGGAGAACTACAGCGAGGTGCTCATGTGGCGCAAGTATGACGAGAGCCTCAGCATCACCCACAATATCCAGATGCAGCTCCAGAACAATGGCGGCGGTTCAGGATGGACAAGGGGCCTTGTGAACTCATTCCTCATGAAGAACGGTCTTCCTATTTATGACACCGCCTCCGGTTATGATCCTGAATGGGAGAAGAAGGGCATCAGCGCAACTCTCAAGGACAGGGATTCCCGTATCCGCATCTTCACCAAGAAGGACGGCGACATCGAGAACTACACCTCCGCCGGCACAATCAACTATGTTGACCTGGAGTGGGTTGTCAAGGGCAACAATGAGACCCGCATGGTAACAGGCTATGCCATCAAGAAGGGCAAGCATTACAATGACTACATGCAGACCCTCCACCACAAGGGTACCACCGGAAGCATTGTCTTCCGTGGAACTGAGGCATTGCTGAACTATATGGAGGCCTGCTACGTGAAGACCGGAAGCATTGACGGCACGGCAGACAAGTACTGGAAGGCATTGCGCACACGTGCAAAGGTTGATTCCGACTACAACAAGACAATTGCAGCGACCGTGATGACAAAGGAGGCCGAAGGTGACTTTGGAGCATATTCTCACGGACAGCTCGTGGATGCAACTCTCTACAATATCCGTCGTGAGCGCCGCAACGAGTTCATCGGCGAGGGCATGCGCTGGGCAGACCTGAAGAGATGGAGGGCCTGCGACCAGGTCAACGGTTACCAGATTGAGGGAATGCGCTACTGGGGTTCCGACTATGAGGGCACCTGGCAGGATGACTCAGGCCATGACCTCGTCGTGGTGGATGTAGCCGGTGGCTCCGGAAACATGTCTGACCAGAGCACCAGCGGCGTATATATCCGTCCTTACCAGATAAGCAATGTGAACAACTCCGTTTTCAACGGCTACAGGTTCACTCCTGCACACTATCTCTCACCTCTGCCTCAGAACGCATTCCGCCAGACAGCTTCAGGTGACAAGACCGATCTGAACACTTCTGTAATCTACCAGAATCCGGGCTGGCCTAAGGTCGGCGGACAGGGTCCTGCGATGTAGATTGTTCTATACTTCATCTTTGCATATTCCAGGAGATATTTCCGGCATTACAAAAATTATATGTGCATGAAAAAGTATCTTGCTGAGTTCGTCGGGACAATGGTTTTGACACTCATGGGCTGCGGAACAGCAGTCTTCGTAGGATGTGGTGAGCCTGCCGGTGTTGCGGCAACCGCTCTCGCATTCGGACTCTCTGTCATTGCAATGGCTTACACTATCGGTGGCATTTCCGGTTGCCACATCAATCCTGCAATCACCCTCGGTGTCGCAATGAGCGGCAGAATGACCTGGAAGGACGCCTGCGGATACTGGGTTGCCCAGTTCCTCGGAGGTATTCTCGGAGCTGCCATCCTGCTTGGGTTCTGCAGCGTATCCGGTGCAGAAATGGGTGGAGCCAATGGTGTTGCCAATGCTGGCGGTGTCTGGGGCGCATTCTTCGTTGAGGTTGTAGCAACATTCATCTTCGTCCTCGTCGTTCTCGGCGCCACTGACGGAAAACACGGGGCAGGCAACCTGGCCGGTCTTGCAATCGGTCTCACCCTGGTTCTCGTGCATCTTGTCTGCATCAACCTTACCGGAACCTCAGTCAATCCGGCACGCAGCCTCGGTCCTGCAATCTTTGTAGGAGGTGCTGCCCTGAAGGATCTCTGGGTATTCATCCTTGCCCCACTCGCAGGCGCTGCCATTGCCGCCCTCACCTGGTGCGGTCTCGCCGGTGAATGCAGCAAGAAGTAAGTTACACGGTACTAACAGGTTTGAGGATGGTCTTTGGCCGTCCTCTTTTCTTGTCTGTAAACCGCAGCCCTAGAAATTGAAATACCGCAACTGCTGCATGACCTCCGGAAGTATGTCACCGTCCTCCTCAGGGATAATCATCACGTAGGCTGTGCTCCTGAAGCCGTCCACATCCACGGCGCGGCGGATAAGGTCCTGGACGGAATCCAGTTCCAACTGGCAGGCTTCAATGAATGACTCCGCATCAGCATCGCATTGGGACAGGACATTCTTGCCAAGTTTGACCTGCTTGCTGAAGCGGGACATCGCCTCGATGCTGCCAAGGGAGGTAACGCCCAGAGAGGCGCCGGGAAGTCCCACATATGCCATCTTGGAGTTTGTGCGAATCATCTTGGCGGCGGAAATGCGGGCAAGGATATCGTTCTGTATGTCAGTGGTACTCAGTCTGTTGCCCCGGGAATCTATCATTGACACGCATTTGTAGGCCCGGCCGTCGGAGGCTTCGACCCAGGTCTGGGAAAGCCTGTAATCCGGAATCTTCTTCAGATTCGGGAGCTCGCAGGTCGATTTCCATATCTGGTCCACATCCCGCAGGAATGAGTTTACGGCATCATTGGAAGAGTAGCCGATGGAGGTCCAGCTGACCCTTTCTGCCGGTTCGTCACTCTGCCGGCGGCTTCGGCTGCGGCCTGATGCCTGCATCGTCCTGCCCGATGGCCCGGATGCCGTAGCTCCGTCATCACTGTTTCCGGAAGCTGCGCTGCCTCCGGAGACATTGCCCCGGGAAACCTCCCCGCCTGTAGCGCTCCGGCACCGGTATCCCGCAAGGCCGCTTGCTGACCTTCATGTCATACAGCACATACTGTCCTGAGCGGGTTTCACCGCATTCCAGCCAGAACATCAGCTGATGGCAGCGGTTGATCGGCACTGTATATGTCGTCGGAGACATATTGTCCTCCAGCCAGAACTCCCCTACCAGCCTCTGATCCGCAAACACATTGAGCTTCACCGGTCTGTGCTGACGTCCTCCGGAGAGAAGATTGTCCACCGGGTCGGAATATCCGCTCTTGTTCGCAACCGTGAACGTGCAGGTCTCATATTCCCCGTATGGGTTGAATGCCGCCACTGATGACTGCCTGCCGCTATTATCCATCAGTTTCAATGATGCCAATGCGCCTCCCGTTCCGGCCCCGGCGGTGATTCCCGTCACAGCCCCGATATGACTTGAACTGATTGAGCTGCCGGCTCCCGTCACGAACATGAACACCATATCAGTCAATGAGATATCCTCAATCCCGAGAGGGATGTTGGTCTCCAGCATCACTCCCTTGTAGATTTTCGAGCCGTCCTTCATCTGGAAATACTCCCTCTGGCTGCTTCCGTTCTTGAAGCAGTCATTGAAGTCGAAATTGGTGATGGTGCTGAGATACCTGCCGACATAATGGAAATATGGCCGCTTGCAAAGGTCAATGAGGTCGGCCTCGTCAGGGCAATAAGGCTTCTCGTGGCGGAAAAGGTCATTGGCCACAGGCCTTCCGCGGTAAAGGGCAATGTCACCCACCCCGAAATAAACCTGTCTGGACTTGCCGTTACCTGGCTTTGCAAACTTCAGAATGCGGCACTTGTTGATCGGAAGTTCGAAATACTGGTTCGGCCAGGTGGCGTGGATGGTCGTCTCGAGCACGAGATTGTCATCGGCCCAGACCTGGATGACATCATCCCCCAGTACCCTGTGGTTGGTCAAGCAGCCTGCCTTGAAAGAAATCCAGTCATATTCCCCGGCCAGGTCGAAGGCGACATAGGAGTCTACCTTGTCCTCCAGGAATGTGTTTCCTGTGGTCAGGATAAGTCCCTCGCTGAATTTCTCCCCGCCCATCGAGAAGGTGTAATAATCTGATTCTCCCGTAAACAGAACATTGTCAGCCGAGCTCATTCCCCTCACGGAATAAGGCTTGATCGTGGACATCAGCGGGCAGACGTCAGGCAGATTGGAAATCTTTTCCCTGTTCAGATTGACAGGACCGGCAAGCGGCAGGGAGGAAGAGCCTTTCGGCCATACATACATATCCGCAAGGCCGAAATGCAGGCCTCCGAGGAAATCTCCCCCATTGAATTCGGAATGAAAGGAAATGTTCTCCGCCCCGGCAATGTCCAGCACCACCTGTTCCGCCAGGTCGGTCTGGGAAATAAGCTTTTCGTAAATGATTCTGTCATCCGCCTTGACAATGAGCCAGCCAGTGGCATTCTTGCTCTGGTTGTCGCAAGGGCCGAGGATGAACGAGAGCTTGTCAAATTTCTTCTCCACCCAGAAATAACTCCAGGCATTCTGGGTATCCAGCTGCATGCTTGCTTCGAAACGGAGTCCGGAATTGAAGGTTTTTCCATTGATATTCATTGACTTCTGATTCTTCGGAACACAATATGACAGCGGTATCGGAGTTTCGCGGACCGTCGCCACATAACCCGAATGGCGGGTATAATGAGGGCAGAGCGTCTCCACGAGCTCCGTCTGGCCCGGTTTCCACAATCTCACTTCCCCGAAAGCCATATCCGTAACTCCGCGCGGAAGGTCAAAGCGCAGTTCCTTCACCCCGGTCACGTCCAATGTGACGGATTCCGGCACGCCATAGCATCTGACCACACGGTCAAGTATTCTTCTTCCGTCAGCCTTGACAGTCACGATGACATCCTCTCCTATGGTAGCGGAATTCGGGTTGTATGGTCCCATCACAAATGTCAGTTTGCTGTATGATCCTCCAAGGTCATATACCACAAATCCCGGATTGGGCTCGCTGATGAGACCGCCCTTGCCTGTTCTGAGCACAAATCCGCCCTTGTAGTCGAACTGGGCGACTGTGACTTTCTGCGAGGAACGGAATCCCGTGTAGCGGTTGCTTGACACAGGATTGAGTATGTCATTGAGATATGACTGTGCATTGAGGCCTGTCAGGCCCGCTGCAATGAGGATGACTGAAACAATAATCTTTCTCATGGCTGAAAAAATTTGGGAAGCCCTGTACGGACCTCCCAAATATAAGGAAAAAACCGATATGCCGCAACTTCGGACCGGACTCAGGATTTCTTGACCGGGTCGCAGGTCAGGCCCACGCCCAGTTTCCTGAATATTTTCCGGTCAACCTCGCTGAGCATCAC
>SFPH01000129.1 GCA_004552115.1 Bacteroidales bacterium | reverse complement strand
CTGAAGAAGAGGGAGCCGGAGAATGACTTCACCCTCGTGATGGGCGCCGACAATCTTTCATCCATCCGGAAATGGCGGGACTTTCCCCGTCTCCTGTCCGAATACGGAGTGGCGGTTTACCCACGCAAAGGATTCGACATCAAGGCATTGAAAGAGTCGCTGATAAATGAATGCGCAGAATTTCCGGCAGCGTACGTCCTGGATGCAGCGGAGTCCGGCTCCGACCTGCTGATGCTGGAGGACGCCTCGCACAGGATGTACAGAATCCAGCTGATAGACGCCCCGATAATAGACATATCCTCCACCCGCATCAGGGAAGGCCTGGAAGCGGGGGAGGATATGAGTGAATGGCTTATGTAAGCCTAGAACTCCAGCAGCACCTTTCCGCACTGTCCGCTCTTCATCACGTCGAATCCCTTCTGGAAATCATCGAATTTGAAGCGGTGGGTGATGACCGGGGAAAGGTCGAGACCGGAAATGAGCATCTGCTCCATCTTGTACCAGGTCTCCCACATTTCACGTCCGTATATTCCCTTGAGGGTGAGCGCATTGAAGATTACCTTGCTCCAAGGAATCTGAGCCGAGTCAGGCTGGATTCCGAGAAGGGAAATCTTCGAGCCGGAATACATGCTGTCAATCATTTCCCGAAGGGCAACCGGAGAACCTGACATCTCGAGACCCACGTCAAAGCCCTTGAGGCCGAGCTCATGCATTGCGGCAGCGACTGAGTCGCCCTTTGTAGGGTTCACGCAGAGAGTAGCGCCCATTTTCCTGGCAATGTCAAGACGATACTCGCTCAGGTCGGTCACTACAATGTTCCTCGCACCGGCGAACTTGCAGATGGCTGTCGCCATTGTTCCGATAAGGCCGGCTCCGGTAATGAGGACGTCCTCGCCGAGAAGCGGGAAGGAAAGGGCCGTGTGGGTAGCGTTTCCGAACGGATCCATGATGGCCATGAAATCGTCAGGAATGCGGGAATCGACCTTCACGACAGGTTCACGCCCACTCCGATGGAGTTCTCGCAGATGTGCTCGCGGCCCCTGCGGCAGTTGCGGCAATGACCGCAGGCGATATGGCCTTCTCCGGTCACGCGGTCTCCGATCTTGTAGTTCTTGACACCGCTGCCCAACTTCACAATCTCGCCGACATACTCGTGACCGATGGTCATCGGGGTCTTGATCGTGTTCTGGGCCCACTGATCCCAGTTGTAGATGTGGAGGTCAGTACCGCAAATGGCTACTTTCCAAATCTTGATAAGAACGTCATTTACACCGACTTCCGGCATCGGGACATCTTCCATCCAGATTCCCGGTTCAGCATACTTCTTTACAAGTGCTTTCATTGTTTATAAAGTTTAAATCAAAGTTCCGCCGCGGAATCCACGGCGGAACTCATATATTACCATACAAATTCAAACCTGATGTCCACAGGCACACCGCCGCGGTTGACATTGGCAATGTCGGCGGAGAGGGCCTCCGGAACAACGGCATGATTGGTGTCGTACTCCTTGGCGAACATATAGTTGCCTGTCGCCTGAGTCGTGATGATGAGCTCAGCCCAGGCAGCCACGACCTCAGGGACCTTGTCATAATTTATATGATAGAGGCCGTCCTTGTTGCGTTCGAAGGCGCCATTGTCCTTGAGGAAGTTGTAGCACATCATATTTGCGCGGCCATGAGCTCCGGCGGCGCCGAAACGCACTGAACGGACAAGGCTTGCGATGTAGGTGGTGATGGCGGCCTCCTTGGAGATGAGCGGAATCTCGCCCTTGTCAATCAGGTTGCACACCATATAGAGACCGAGAATGTCAGCCTTTGCCTCCTCCCAGACAGAAGATTCGTTTCCGAGAGCCGCATCCACAGACCCGAGACCGTTTACAGTCTCCTTCACGCCGAGACCATGGGCAACCTCATGGAATGTGACATTCCAGAAGAATGCGTCGGAGCTGAGATATCTCTGCTGCTCAGGCTCGATGAGAATGGTTCCGATAGGGTATACTATCTTGTCGAACTTGGCCTTGATGACATTGCGGAGCTGGAGACGGCGGGTGCCCTTCTCCGCATGCACCCTAGGGTCGTTCGGAAGGTTGATGGCGATGGTCTTGCTGCCGGCATTGGCGTCGCCGGAATAGTAGATGGCGTCATACACGAACATGTCCGACTCGGTGCCGGGAACGAAGGTCTTGTACTCCTCAGGGCAAGGAAGCTCTTTCTGAAGGTCAGGAAGCATGGCGATGTACTTGGTGAGTTCATCTGTCTTCTTGAGATCCTTGAGGAGGATGAAGCACTCATAGGCGGTCTTGACTCCGTTGATGCCGTCCTCGTAGTCCTCGATCGGGCCGATGACAAGGTCCATCTTGCTGTCCTTCATATCCATCCAGGCAAGGTCGGACTCATAATAGTCGTCAGTCCTGAGGGCTTCCGCACGCTTGAGAAGGTAGTTCCTGACACTCTCCTTGATGGTCATTGTCGCAGCAGACTCAAGGTAGCGGGCAATCTTGTCGATGCTCTCGGCATACTCCTCGTGATACCATACTGTCTTGAGCTTTCCGTCCTCTCCCCTCCTGATGAGGGTATAAGGGTTGAGCTTGAGAGGGTCGTCGAATGCGTCGAACTCATCCCTGGTCATGTCTTCAGGATAGAAGCGGGCCCCGGCAGGGCGCTCGCCATAACCAGCGATGAAAGGGGCATTGTTGTCAAGCCTGTCCCAAGGACCGTAATTGATCATCGCATAGGACCTCTCCGGGCCCTCCGGAAGTGCCTCGAAAACGGACTTGTCCCCGAATGACTGCTGCCAGTAGATATGGTCGACTTCGTCGGCGGCCATTCTGAAAAGGTTCAGTACTTCCTTCCCGTTGTCAGTAAGGCCATCCATATACGGAGAACCTATCTGATAAACAGCATAAGCGTCAACCTTCTTCTGGAGAGGGGACTCGGGGGTCCTGTCAGCACAGCTGCAAGCCGCAATCAGGCAGGCTGCCGCAGCAAAATAACGTCTAAACATAGGCAATCAATGTAAGAATGTCCGGGAAAAGAACTCCCAAGCCCCTCTCCCGGACAGTAATGATCAATCCGTCAATGAATTAGAATGAAAGTGCGATCTGGATGAAATCGTCAGCCTTCAATGCGGCGCCGCCGATGAGACCGCCGTCGATGTCAGGGCAGGCGAAAAGCTCCTTGGCATTGGACGGCTTGCAGCTTCCGCCATAGAGGATGGTGGTATCGTCTGCAACCTGTGCCCCGAACTTGTCAGCGAGCACCTTGCGGATGCAGGCGTGGATCTCCTGTGCCTGCTCTGCCGTAGCGGTCTTGCCGGTTCCGATGGCCCATACAGGCTCATAGGCGACAACAATCTTCGCCATCTCCTCGGCGCTGAGACCGAAGAGAACGTTCTCGATCTGTGAGGTAACGACCTCGAAGTGCTTGCCTGCCTCTCTCTGGTCAAGATTCTCACCTACGCAGTAGATTACATCGAGACCGTTTGCAAGAGCGAGCTTGACCTTCTCAACGAGAATGGCGTCAGTCTCACCGTAATACTGCCTTCTCTCGGAATGTCCGAGGATGGTGTACTCGCAGCCTGCGGAAGCGAGCATTGCCGCAGATACCTCTCCGGTGTATGCACCCTTCTCCTTGTCAGCGCAGTTCTCTGCTGAAAGCTGCACGCGGGTACCCTTTACGACATCAGCAACCGGCACGAGGTGGGTGAAAGGAGTAGCGATCACGAGGCCTATGCCCTCAGCTACCTGGGCTGATTTCTCAACAACTGCCTTTGCGAGTTCAACGCCTTCCGGAACGGTGGTGTTCATTTTCCAGTTTCCGGCAACAATTTTCTTTCTCATTGCAATATAGTTTTTAAATAATTTCCAAACAGTCTGCAAATTTAGTGGTTTTCCCTGAAAATAACAATCTGTCAGGCAGAATCATCATTGTTCACCGGTAATATTACGGAAAAATATGTCTATATTTGCAGTTCGGGGGTGGCACCTGCCTCCCGGCCAGCGATTTTGAAATAAAAAGAAACAGATATGAACAAGAATTTTGTCGAGGAACTCAGATGGAGGGGCATGATCCAGGACATCATGCCGGGCACTGAGGAGAAGCTTATGGAAGGTCCGACGGCAGCATACGTGGGCATTGATCCCACGGCCGATTCGCTTCACATAGGCCATATGGTCAGCATTATGATACTCAAGCATTTCCAGGAATGCGGACACAAACCGATTGCCCTCGTGGGCGGAGCTACCGGAATGATCGGAGACCCTTCCGGAAAATCCAAGGAGCGCAATCTCCTCGATGAGGCCACCCTCAACCACAATGTGGCATGCATCAAGAAGCAGCTTTCCAAGTTCCTTGATTTCGAGTCCGATGCCCCGAACAGGGCCGAGCTCGTGAACAACTACGACTGGATGAAGGACTACGGATTCCTGAACTTCATCCGCGACATCGGCAAGCACATCACGGTGAACTATATGATGGCCAAGGACTCGGTGAAGATGCGCCTTTCCAATGAATCCAGGGAGGGCATGTCGTTCACGGAGTTCAGCTACCAGCTCCTCCAGGGCTACGACTTCCTCTGGCTCTACCAGAACAAGGGATGCCGTCTGGAGATGGGCGGAAGCGACCAGTGGGGAAACATCACCACCGGAACCGAGCTCATCCGCAGAACTCTCGGAAAGACAGACGCTTACGCCCTCACCTGCCCGCTCATCAGGAAGGCCGACGGCAAGAAGTTCGGCAAGACCGAGAATGGCAATATCTGGCTTGACCCGGTGAAGACATCCCCTTACGAGTTCTACCAGTTCTGGCTCAATGTGTCCGACGAGGATGCTGACCGCTACATCAAGATTTTCACATTGCTCGGGAAAGAGGAGATCGAGGCTGCCATCGCCGAGCACCAGCTCGATCCGGGACAGAGGAAGCTCCAGAAGCTCCTCGCAAAGGAAGTGACAATTCTCGTGCACGGAGAGGCTGAATACGAGAACGCCCTCGCCGCATCCAGGATGCTCTTCGGCAATTCCACATCGGAGGAACTCAGAAAACTGGACGAGAGG
>SFPH01000005.1 GCA_004552115.1 Bacteroidales bacterium | reverse complement strand
TCTTCCAACACTTCGGGCGGTATTTTTGACAGCAGCCGCCCCATCTGCTCGTTGGTTCTCTGCAATTCAAATATTTTGTCTTTTTATTTTTTTTGTTTTTATTGTCTTTTGTATTTCCTGCATCATCTTTTTTATTTTTTGCGAAAGGTAAAATGTTACCAAATATGTTACCTATGCTATTAGGCTTATCTAAATCGTCATCATCATCTAATCCGCCAAGTTCATTAGAGCCTTCTATAGCACCCATCATACTATCAAATTGATTTGACATATTTTCGAAATCTTCTTCATTCATATTTGACATTTCTTTCATTATATTTGCATTTACGAAACCACCATTTCGGAAACCGCTGTTTCGCATCTATAAATCATTAACATGAGATTTTTTGACAGAACAGAAGAGATAGCATCTCTCAAAGAGATTCAGGAGTTATCGAAGAATAACGCTCAATTCACAGTAATCACCGGTCGTCGTCGTATCGGTAAGACTCACCTTGTATGGAAAGCATATGAAGACCAGCAAATACTATATTTCTTTGTGGCCCGCAAAGCTGAAAGCGATTTATGCTCTGACTACCTCCTTGAGATTGAAACCAAGTTAGGCATACCGACAATGGGTAAAGTAGAGCGCTTTCCTGAAATCTTCGAATACCTTATGAAACTCTCCATAGAACGTCCGATTACTTTGTTCATTGATGAGTTCCAGGAGTTCTTCAAGGTAAACAAATCTGTCTATAGCGACATGCAGCGTATCTGGGATAAGTATCATACTATGGCTCACATCAACCTCATAGTCTGCGGTTCCATCTACTCAATGATGACAAAGATATTCAAAGATAAGAAGGAGCCGTTGTACAATCGCCAGACACGTTTCATGTCAATAAAACCGTTTACTCCTGCAGTACTGAAGGAGATAATGGCAGAATATAACCCGGATTACACTCCAGAAGACTTGCTTGCTCTCTACTCATTTACAGGTGGAGTTGCTAAATATGTCCAGTTGCTCATAGATGCAGGAGCCACAACAAAAACAAAGATGCTCAATCAGATCATCAAGTCAGACTCAATATTCCTGGGCGAAGGCAAAGCCATTCTCATTGAGGAATTCGGCAAAGACTATGGCATATACTTCTCAATCCTTTCAGCAATTGCACGAGGCAAGACCACACGCTCGGAGATTGAGAATATCATCGGCAAGGAAATCGGTGGCTACCTTACAAAACTTGAGAATGAATATGAGTTGATCAGCAAGAAACAGCCGATCTTTGAAAAAAGCTCAAACAAGAATGTCCGATATACGATTGAAGACAACTTCTTCACATTCTGGTTCCGCTTCATATACAAGTACAACTATATGCTTGAGATCGAGAACTACGACGCATTAAAGACCATCATCAATCGCGACTACGAGACATTCTCCGGACTGATGCTTGAACGCTACTTCAAACGCGTCCTCATCGAAAGCAAAATATACACCCGCATCGGCAGCTGGTGGGATCGCAAAGGGGAAAATGAAATTGACATCGTTGCAGAAAACGAACTTGACAAGCAAGCTCTCTTCATCGAAGTCAAACGCAAGATTGAGAACTACGACCCGGAACTCCTGAACGGTAAGATAGCAGCTTTCACTCGCGCCACTGGCGAGTTCAAGAACTACACTGTAACTCAGAAAGGTGTTTCTCTGGAGGACATTTGACAAGAGGCCGACTATGCTTTCTGCCGTCCGAGGATTATGCCCAGGGCAATGCCGCATCCGGCAATCGGTAGCATAAGGTACTGTTTGTATGACTCGAAAAACCGTCTTGCAGACGAAAGGATGCCTTCGCTGATTGCGTTGATTTCAGCAGGGTACAGGCAGGCAAGGTACACTGCGGCGCCTCCTAGGATGAGACCGCAGGCGAGGGCCAGGGCCAGGGCCCTCCTTCCGGATTTTCTCTGCCTGTCAACCTCCTTCTTGATTCCTTCCACAGCACGCATCTTCTGCTGTACCTCGAGCAGGAATGCGGGATTGTCCTGTACCTGAGGTCTGCTGTCCCGGAGTATCGATTCTATGTCTGTATTCTTCATTGCAGTATGGATTTGAGGTGATTCCGACCGGTGGACAGGTAATATTTCACCGTGCCCTGAGGTATCTGCAGTATGGAAGATATTTCCCTGATGCTCCGGTCTTCGAAATAGTGCAGTACAATGGATGCCTTTTCTTTCTCCGGAAGGGACTCCAGTGCCTGATACAGTCTCTGATGTCTGAATCCGGAGTCCGTCTCGTCATCGGCAGGAACGGACAGTGCTTGTCTTGTATCCGGAGAGACAGTGTCCAACTTTGGCTTGCGGCACTGGTCCACATAACAGTTATATGCGATACGGAATAGCCAGGTGCTGAACTTTGACAGCCCTGAAAACGAAGCGGATGCGACGTAGGCACGGACCAGCGCGTCTTGGGCAATGTCATCAGCCAGGGGCGCATCTCCGCCACACAAGGCAAGCAGAAATCGCCTGAGGGATTCCTGCTCGGACCTGACGAGGTCTATGAAACGCTCCTGGGTCATTTGCGTCAGGTAATTTGAAGATTGCTTATTCCTGCTCCAGAGACTTCTCTTCTGCCTCTATTTCTTTTGCCAGCATCTTGCGGCCCACAAAGAAACCTATGAAAAGAGCTATTCCGACCGCAAGGGAAATACCACCGAAGATCAGTAACGGAGCGAAGGTGTCATCCTCCAATGTCATCCATGGTATGATGCCGATGGCAGTCAGGGCGGCGCCTATAATGGATGCCGCGCAACCGCAGATCAGGCGGTTCAGAAGGCGTTCCTTCGTGCTTTTCCGCTTTTTCGGAGCTTCCTTGAACAAATCGCTGTCGATTGTGGCTCCCGACTCGATGGCCTTGAGCATGACCTCCGTTTTTTTGTCAATTTCATTTCTGCGTACTCTTGTAACAAGCCATACAAGCATAACTGGCAGTACCACACAGATTCCAATAGGGACAATGATATCTCTCATAATTGAAAATATTAATGTTTAACATATCCGTCCGTTTTCGGGCGCTTTCAATAGTTAGACGGAGCAAAGATGAAAAAGGTTGGGAAATATTTGATTATCTTGGCTCATTATTTACAGATAAGGCAATATATCCGGAAAATGAAAAAGGCAATCATCATCGTCAGCGTGGCGGCGCTCTGCATCTTCGGGCAGGGTTGCTGCCGGAATGAATTCGCGGTACTCAACAGAAAGGCGGCAAAGGAGTATCTTGAACCGATCAGACCTGCCGCGGAAGGCAGGAATCCGTGCTGGAACGGCTACAGCAGGAAGTTCATATATGCCCCTGCATTTGAAATAGCGGCTGTGGAAGGGGCTGCGAAATACCGTTTCGACATCAGACAGCAGGAGGGTGATGGCCAGTGGTCCTTCACGGCGACGGAACCGACAGCGGATCTTTCCCCGGTCTGGGCTTCGATTCCGCCGTCTATGGTGGACCTCACGGTATTGGCTCTGGATGCTGACGGACAGCGGCTGGATACCGTCTATACGAGGTCATTTCTCCGTGATTTCCCATTTGAGGGGCCGTACAATGACAATGTACGTCCATATCGCGAGGCGGCAATGATGGCTGCCCTCTATGTCCACAACTCCGAGGCTACAAAGGCCTGGCTTGACTCTGTCACTCCGGACACCCTCGCATATCCTCATTACACCTATGCGAACAAGATTGTGGGAGGGCTGATCCGCATCGAGACCAGGATTGCGAAATATATTCCGTCAAAGAGAGAAGAGGCAATCGCGATTGCAAAGAATGCGGCTCGTTTCCTCATTGATCAGAGCCGTCCCGAAGGCGACCCGCTGGAGTTCTTCCCGCCTACATATTACGGCAGGCTCGTAGCATCCAGGAAGCCCTGGAACATTGGCAAGACTATGACTATGGACGCCTGCTATGCGGGAAACGCCTTCCTTGACCTCTATGATGTGACCGGCGACGAACTCTACCTTGACCGCGCTCTCAAGATTGCAGGTACATACGCCAGGATACAGAACGAGGACGGCTCTTTCCCGATCAAGGTCGATTTCGCTACCGGGGAGCCGGTCAACGAAGTGGGGGCGATGCTCCATCCTGTCCTGAACTTTATCCGAAGGCTTCAGGATGACTACGGCGCCGAAGGCCTCGACGAGATGAAGTCAAAGGCCGAAAAGTGGATGAAGGAAGTTGCTCTCGAAACATTCGACCTCACCGGACAGTTCGAGGATGTCAATGTAGCCGACGTACATCCATACGAGAACCTGACGAACTGCACCGCCGCTCCCTATGCTTCATATATACTCAGAAGCAAGCCGACTCCTGCCGAAATCGAAGATGCACGCGACCTCATACGGTTGAGCGAAGACCAGTTCGTTCATTGGAACGCCCTCCCTGACGGGAACGGCATACGCGTCATCTGCCCTCCGTGCGTCTATGAGCAGCATCGCTACCAGATGCCGGTGGACGCCAGCTCCTGCAATGTCGCCAACGCATATCTCGACCTTTACGAAGCCACCGGCGACAGGCTTGCATTCGCGAAGGCAAAGGCGCTTATCGACAACATCACTGTCGTTCAGGATCCTACCGATGGCAAGATTCCGACTACCTGGAAGTTATACAGCCCGAAGAGAAACAAGACCCGCTCCTTCTGGTACAACTGCACCTGTTCTTCGATAACAACCCTGCTGAGGATGGCTGAAATTGTGGGTGAGGAATGATTGAGGGAAGTAAAAAATTTGATTATCTTTCGGGGAAATACGATCAGAATATGAAAATCGGAGACCAGATGCCGTCATTTGCGGTCAAGGACCAGGACGGCAGGACCGTAAAATCGGATGAGCTCATCGGCAGGGGACGCAAGATTGTACTTTACACCTATCCGAAGGATTCCACTCCTGGATGCACGGCAGAGGCCTGCAGTTTCCGTGACCGCTATGAGGACATAAGCGGTGCAGGCTACACGCTGATTGGAATCAGCAAGGATTCGGAGAAATCGCACAGCAATTTCAGGGCAAAATATGAACTGCCCTTCACCCTGCTTTCTGACACTGACACTTCACTGCTCCAGTCGCTCGGTGCCTGGGGCGAGAAGAAACTCTACGGGAAAATCAGTATGGGTACCCTGCGCAGAACCTACGTCTTCTCCGAGGAAGGCGTGCTTGAGCGTATCATAGAGAAGGTGGACACGAAGAATGCCGCCGCCCAGCTGCTTGAGGAGAAATAATCCTCGAAAGGACTAATGAGAACCCTGTTTGAAATACTGCTCCTTTTCCTGATAATCAGTGTCTGCAGCGTAATGATTGCCGAAAACCGGCATCCGCTGAAGACCCTGTGCTGGATGTTGGTCATCTGCCTGCTTCCGGTGCTGGGACTCATACTCTGGTTTATCTTCGGTTCCAGTAGCAAGAACAAGCGGCTGATGGAGGACAAGCACCGCAATTTGCTCAAGTCCAGGGTAATGGACAATTATGCTGAGCTTATAGATACGGGAATCGAGGGCAATCACGCCGACCTGGCAAAACTGCTGTGGATGACAGGCCAGTCCTTCCCGCTCAAAGGCAATTCCCTCAAGGTATATACGGACTGTCAGGAAATGTTCGACGGACTGATCCGGGATCTGGAATCCGCCGAAGACCACATCCACTTTGAATTCTTCAAATTCGAGGACGACCCGCTCGGACGCAGGATTGCGGACATACTCATATCGAAGGCGAAGGCCGGCGTTGAGGTCAGGGTACAATATGACCACGCCGCCAATTTCTTCCGCGGAAAATTCTACAATTATATGAAGGAGGGAGGCGTCCAGGTGGAGCCATTCCTGAAGATACGGCTGCCTTTCCTCTCCAGTGACACCAATTACCGCAATCACAGGAAGATAGTCGTCATCGACGGCCGTGTCGGCTACGCCGGAGGGATGAACATAGCCCAGAGATATGCCACGGGCATAAAGCGGGGCAACTGGAGAGATACCCATTTCCGGGTGGTCGGCCCCGCTGTCACTGAAATGCAGATCACCTTCCTGACAGACTGGTATTTCTCCAGAAAGGAACTGCTTGATGACGCCCGCTATTTCCCGAAGGTGCTTTCCGACGGCGACGTCACGATGCAGATTGCCTCCTCGGGCCCGATGGACCGCTGGAACGTCACTATGCAGGGCATGATGAGGATAATCACCCAGGCGAAGAAATATGTATATATCGAGTCGCCGTACCTGATTCCGACCGAGCCCATATTGAGCGCCTTGCGCGACTCGGCGCTGGCAGGCGTCGATGTGCGGCTGATAATACCGTATTACGGCGACAGGGGGATAATACCTCCTCTCGCGACGCGTTCCTACGTCTCGGATGCCCTGGAGGCCGGCGTAAAGGTATATTTCTATAAAGGCGGCTATATGCATTCGAAGACAATGGTTGCCGACGACGAGATAGTCACGATAGGCTCTACCAATCTGGATGTCAGGAGTTTTGAGCAGGATTTCGAAATGAACGCCTTCATATATGACGGCAGGCTGGCGCAGCAAATGAAGGCAGTCTTTCTGGCAGATCAGGATTTCAGCAACGAGGTGAAGGCGGACGAGTGGGCGAAGAGGCCGAAACTGGAGAAGCTGAAAGAGTCCTACGCGCGCCTTTTCTCGCCGCTGCTGTGAAAGTATATTTATATATAAACAAATACAGGCCTATGGATAGGATAGATAACGGACTGCTCTCGATAGCAGTAAGCGCGCACGGCGCAGAATTGACCGGCATACGCAAGGGGGATACCGAGTATCTCTGGAATGCGGATCCTAGGTATTGGGACAGGAGCTCTCCTGTGCTCTTCCCTATGGTAGGAAGGGTGTGGGAAAACCGCTACAGGGTAGGGGAGCGGGAGTTCGGAATGGGCCAGCACGGCTTCGCCAGGGACCGCGAATTCACCCTTATCTACAAGGATGGGGAGAGTCTGCTTTACAGGCTGTCCTCGGACGAAGAGAGCCGGAAAATCTACCCTTGGGACTTTGTCCTTGAAATCGGCTACAGACTGAAGGGCAACAGCATCGAGGTGAGCTGGAAGGTGATAAACCACTCCCCGACGGCAATGTGGTTCCAGATAGGGGCGCATCCGGCCTTCAATTACCCTGATTTCGATCCTGAGAGGCAGGAGAGGGGTTTCTTTGCCTTCGACCGTAAGTCGGAACTGCTAAGCGCGAAACTCGCCCGCAAGGGCTGCGTCGAAAAGGGAGCCCGTTTCCCTGTGCCTCTGGATTCCGAGGGCAGACTTGTGCTCGAAAGGAACACATTCGACGGCGTCGATACCTATGTGCTTGAAGACAGTCAGGTTTCCCGTGTGGATATGTTGCGCCCGGACGGCAGACCTTGGCTGAGCGTGCATTTCGACGCGCCTCTCGTGGGGCTTTGGTCGCCACCTGAGAAGAACGCTCCTTTCGTATGCATAGAGCCTTGGTATGGACGCTGCGACTGGGATGGTTTCGAAGGCGACATCAGCGAGAGGGAATGGGTGTGGAAGCTTGAGGCCGGCGAAAGTTTCGAGGCCGGGTACTCCATAGAAATACATTGATCCCGGTCTGGCAGCATGGATACGATAGCTCCTTTTTCGCGGCCTCTGTACGTTATGGCCAAGCCGGCAGGGCCTGGCTGTAACCTTGCCTGCGAGTATTGCTACTATCTGGAAAAGAAAAACCTGTACAAAGGGGATAATTCCAGGATGTACGAGATGAGCGAGGAACTCCTCGAACGTTTCATCAGTCAGTACATCGAGTCTCAGACTATGCCGCAGGTACTTTTCACCTGGCACGGGGGAGAGGCCCTGCTGAGGTCCCCGTCATTTTTCAGGAAGGTCGTCAGCCTCCAGAAAAAATATGCGCGGGGAAGGCGTATCGACAATTGCATTCAGACCAACGGCATACTGCTGAACGATGAGTGGTGCCGCTTTTTCCGGGATAACGGCTGGCTGGTAGGCGTCTCCATCGACGGACCTGAGCGCTTCCACGACCGCTACCGTCACAGTGTCAATGGGAAACCCTCATTCTCCAAAGTGATGAGGGGAATAGAACTCCTGAACCGCTATGGAGTCGAGTGGAATGCCCTTGCCGTGGTCAACGATTTCAATGGGGATTATCCTCTGGAGTTCTACCGTTTCTTCAAGGACATACAATGCCATTATATCCAGTTTACGCCTATTGTCGAGAGGATTATGCCACATTCGGACGGCCGTCACCTCGCCTGTCCGGCCGACAACGATGATCTGCCGCTGGCTCCCTTCTCCGTGAAGCCGAAGCAGTGGGGCGATTTCCTTTGTGCGATCTTCGACGAATGGGTCCGCAATGATGTGGGGCAGTATTACGTCCAGCTGTTCGACTCCACCCTGGCCAATTGGGTGGGGGAGCAGCCCGGGGTATGCACCCTTGCCAGGACCTGTGGGCATGCCGGCGTGATGGAGTTTAACGGGGATGTCTATACCTGCGACCATTTCGTCTTCCCGGAATACAAGCTGGGAAATATACGCGAGAACACCCTCATCGAGATGATGTACAGTGACAGGGAACAGGATTTCGGAGAGGCAAAGATGAAATCGCTCCCGCGCCAATGTCTTGAATGTCAATATCTTTTCGCTTGCAATGGCGAATGTCCCAAGAACCGTTTCCTGCGCAGCTCAGACGGGGAGGTAGGCCTGAATTATCTATGCGAGGGCTATTACCGCTTCTTCGACCACGTCGCTCCCGCGATGGATTTCATGAAGCGCGAACTACTCGCCCACCGTGCCCCGGCGAATATAATGGCCGCTCTCAAACGCTGATTTTTTGCGCCGCTCCATTAATTTTTTCAGGCATATTTTCATATCTTTGCCGCCGTTTTGAGAAAATTGGCGAAATTTTCGGGCGCGCTGTCGCTGCTGTTGTTTGCGTTCTTCTTCGCATCGACCAACCTCTTTACCCACGTCCATGAGGGTGAGGCGGGCAGGATTGTGCACTCCCATCCATGGAGTGCGAAGTCGCACAGCCACACAGACGCGCAGTGCCAGGTTCTCCAACTGCTCTCGAACAGTACTTTCCAGACGGAGGAAAGCTTTCATATGGATGTTCCCTTCCCTAGCTTCGAGGAAGTAATATCCATCCCTCTGTCAGTGACATTTGTCAATACTCCGATATCTCACATCCTCGGTCTGAGGGCTCCTCCTGTGTCGTTGGTGATTTCTTGAAGATTACTCATAACCGTCTGTAAACGTTTTACAGACAACAAGATGCATCAATAACGACAACAATCGATGAAAATATCACATATTTTTGCCGCAATTGCGGTTATGCTCTCTATGTCCGTGAGCGGTCTGTCCTATGCCCAGACCAAATCGGACACAAGTATATCGGGACACGTGACTGACGCCAGAACAGGCGAACATCTCCCTTTCATAACCATAATGCTGAAGGGTACCAATATAGGTACACAGACATCTACGTCAGGGCATTACACTATGCGCAACCTGCCTGTGGGCACTTTCGAAGTGGTCGCGACGTCCATGGGCTACAAAGAAAGCTCGATAAAGCTCGAACTCAAAAAGGGAGAGTCGTATGAAGCCAACTTCCAGCTTGAGGAGGAAAGTCTCGCCATAGATGAAGTCGTCTTCAGCGCTACGAGAAACTATTCTTCGCGCAAGGAAGCCCCAAGCCTTGTGAATGTCGTGGACAACAGCATTTTCACCAAGACCGTTTCTCCGACTCTTGCGGACGGACTTGTCTTCCAGCCCGGAGTGAGGGTGGAGAATGATTGCCAGAACTGCGGCTTCGCCCAGGCGAGAATCAACGGTATGGACGGCCACTATTCCCAGATACTCATAGACTCAAGGCCTATTTTCTCAGCACTTGCAGGTGTTTATGGACTGGAGCAGATCCCTGCCGAAATGATTGAAAGGGTCGAGGTCGTAAGGGGCGGAGGCTCGGCTCTTTTCGGAGCATCCGCCATAGGTGGAACCATAAATATCATCACGAAAGAGGCGAAGAGGTCAAGTGCCGAAATCAGACACGATTTCACCTCCATAGGCATAGGCCCCACTTTCGACAACAATACCAACATCAACGCCTCGATGGTCTCCGATGACGGCAGGGCAGGCGTTTTCGTATTCGGCCAGAGACGCGCAAGGGATGGCTACGATGCCGATTCCGACGGATTCACGGATATCCCTACCATCAATACACTGACTATGGGCACGAGAGGCCATATAAGAGTCACTCCATATTCGAAGATCAATTTCGAATACCACGCGCTCAAAGAGTTCCGCCGCGGAGGAGACCGACTGGACAAACCGGCGCACGAGGCGCTGATAGCCGAGCAGACGGAACATATAAACAACAGTGGCTCAATTAGTTATGAGGGCCAGAATCCGGAGGGCAAACACAACTGGATAGCATATATGTCCGCACAGCATATCAACAGGAACAGCTATTACGGTGGAGGAATGGACCCCAATGCCTATGGAAAGACCAAGGATTTCACCGCTGTCGCCGGAGCTCAGTATTCCTACAAATTCGACCGACTGTTATTTATGCCTGCCCAACTTACCGTGGGACTTGAGTACAATTACGACAGATTGCACGACATCTCTCTGGGCTATGACCACGAGACAAATCAGTCTGTGCACATCTTCGGAACCTATCTGCAGAACGAATGGAAGAACGAGCATTGGAGCCTGCTTGCCGGAGTGCGTATGGACAAGCACAATCTCGTCCGCAGGCCTATTTTCTCTCCGCGTGTGAATATCCGCTACAGTCCTTTCCGCGACCTTGCATTCCGTGCAATCTATGCGAGCGGCTTTCGTGCTCCGCAGGCCTTCGATGAGGACCTGCACGTCTTGGTGGCGGGCGGCGAACGCATGCGCATAGTCCTTGCGGACGACCTGAAGGAGGAGCGCTCGCATTCTTTCAGTCTTTCGGGTGACTGGTACCACAGTTTCGGAAGCGTGCAGCTGAATCTTATGGCGGAGGGCTTCTTTACCTTGCTGAAGGACACCTATGCGCTCAGACAGACGGGCGAGACGACGGATGAGGGTATGAGCAGCATCACTGAAAGATATAACGGCCCGGGCGCAAAGGTGTTCGGCGGAACCTTCGAGGGCAAGCTCTCCGTGGGACGCAATCTGAGTTTCCAGGCGGGCGTGACGGTACAGAGAAGCCGTTATGATGAGGCGCAGCAGTGGAGTGACGATGAGAATGTAGAACCCACAAGGGAGATGTTCCGTTCTCCGGACTGCTACGGATACCTCGTTGCCTGCTACAGCCCGTTCAAGAATTTCGATATCGATCTGTCGGGTACATATACAGGGCCTATGCTTGTCCAGCACATGGCCGGCAGCGGTACGGATGTGGACGTGGCAGTCCGTACTTCTCCTTTCTGGGACATGGGCTGCAAGCTGAGCTATGAGTTCGATATAGCCGGCATTTGCCGCCTCAGCGTCCACGCGGGCGTGAAGAACATCTTCAATGCCTATCAGAAGGATTTTGACAAGGGTGAGCTGCGTGATTCGGGATATATCTACGGCCCTTCCCTTCCCCGCTCGATCGTTGTCGGTACCGGATTGAAATTCTGAAAGCCAGGAGTCGGATACAGTCAGCTATCTGCGTAAATGCGTAAAAGTGTAATTATATAACTTATTCTAAACCATGTGTGTCCGGTAAAAGTCCCAGACGATTAATATAAATTTTCGGGGCACCACCTGCGTAATTAAGGAATTGCTGCCCCATTCTCTCAAGAAAATCAC
The DNA here is from genome assembly GCA_004552115.1 of Bacteroidales bacterium. The sequence goes on along the minus strand of SFPH01000005.1, from coordinate 62 downwards.
CGCGCGCAACACGCAAATATACATGCTTGATACTCAAATAATTAGCATTTTTACCCTTGCGC
>SFPH01000128.1 GCA_004552115.1 Bacteroidales bacterium | reverse complement strand
AAAAGACTCACACTCTTCTTTTGTCAGCAACTTATCATCAATCAGCGATTCCAGATCTATAAAATAAGGATTACCCGCAAAAGTTGAAAACGGCTGGTAAGGAGAATCCCCATAACCGGTAGGTCCCAAAGGTAATACCTGCCACTGGATACTATTATACATACTATATCAAGCGTGGAGAAGAGTATGCGTACGGTCCTGCTGAGAGCCTTCTCTCATTCGTTACATTGCCTGACGCATCCTGCATCTCTGTAAATGAGGTCAAGCCTACTGTTAATCCTGGTCAAGTGACATTCACCGGATCATCCAAGGTTTCCGAACTTGCAAAGACCACTTACTCCATCGTAACATCACTCGAGTACGCTACCAAGGATGACTTCTCCGACAAGACAGTCAAGGAGTTCACCGGCAATCTCTCATTCCAGAAGAATGATCTCAAGCCTGCTGTCACCTACTATTACAGAGTGGCATTGGCTTACAAGGACAGTAAGGGTGACAAGACTCTGTACACTGATGCCAAGTCATTCACTACTGATGAGATAGCTTTGACGTGTAATATGTCCGCCATTAAGGAAACTTCGATGACAGCTTCCATGGGTATTGGTTACAGTGGTTGGGATATATCAGGTCTTGAGTTTGGTGTAATACTATCTACCGATTCTGATTGCAGCCTATCTTCTTCTGATGTTATTAATAAGCCATCACTTGTGGATGATTGGGGTGGCGGGATGTTGTTCATTACATCGTCTTTCTCTGACCTCACACCTGGAACAACGTATTATTACAGGGGATATATCAAGAGAAATGGTGAGTATGCTCACTGGACTGAAATCAAGTCAGCTACTACGAAGATTACATATCCGTCAGCTGCATTTGTAAAAGTTGAAGAGATGAATACAAACTTAAATATTCACTTGAATGTAAATGATTGGAATAATGAGGACAAGTTTGTAACAGGTATTCGGTATGGATTCTCTTCTGATTTGACTGATGGAACAAATAAAAAGATAAATCGCTCTACTGATATATCTAATGATGCTCAGTGGTTAGTGCAGGTTCAGGTAGGTGTTCCTTCTATCAGGGTATACTACAGATTTTACTATGCTCCTGTTTCAGACCAGAATAATTGCACTTATGGAGACATTCTGTACTATGATATGCCAGACTTGGATCCAAGCCTTCTGACTTTTACCTTAGAGAAAGAAACTATTTCTACTTCTACTGCTTCATTTAGAGGGGCATTTGGCGGCATATTTGATGCTAATTCGTGCCTTTGGGATGTTACAAATCCCAAAATTCAGTTTGGTGTAATATGCTCTACTTCAGAGAACGCCACTATTGATACTCCTGACGTTGTAAATGTTGTAATGACTGCTGTTAAGGGATTTTTGAATGATGAACTTCAACAAGCAACAGCAACAGGTCTTGCAGGCGGTACAACATACTACTATCGCTCATACTACAAGGTAGGGGAGACTGTTGTTTACATGCATAGCGGAAACTTCACTACTTTGGCACCGCCTACGACTGTTGAGGTTACCAATGATGACTTGGCTGGACTTTCAGGAGCACTAACTAACTCCCCAAAGACGACTTCCATTAAAGATAAGACTACCGATGAAGAATTGTTGTCATTGACCCTTAATGGCATTGGTGGTGGCGGTTCTGGAGCCCGTTATGCAAAATTAAAAAAAACAAGCTACCTTGCCATTACTGCCCCTAAGGCAATCAAGGAAATTAATCTTACAGTTGATTCCTTTACCGGAACGCTTTCAGTAAAAGAAAGCCCATCTTCCGGGACTGCTTTGGCTTCACAGGATCTTAATGAAGGAACTTCAGCCAATTTCACTCTTTCTTCGGATTTGAAGACAGTGTATATCACTTCAAGTGTTGATAACGTTATGATTAGAGCTCTTTCAGTCACCTATTAACAGAACACTTTTACTTGCATAATATCAGGGCGGCCGTCAAGGTCGCCCTGTTTTTTTCATCAGAAAAAACCGTATATTTGCCATATTGTAAATAAAGCACATAATTATAACACCAATAACACGATGAATTATCCGAAAATAGGCATTCGCCCGACCATTGATGGCCGCCAGGGCGGAGTCAGAGAGTCATTGGAAGAGAAGACAATGGCATTGGCCAATGCTGTGGCCGAACTCATCAGCAGCAATCTGCGCAACGGAGACGGTTCTCCGGTAGAATGCGTCATTGCCGACACCACCATCGGAAGAGTGGCCGAGGCGGCGGCCTGCGCAGAGAAATTCGAGAAGAACAATGTCGGTTCCACCATTACCGTGACATCCTGCTGGTGCTACGGCTCGGAGACAATGGACATGCACCCTACATGGCCGAAAGCAGTCTGGGGATTCAATGGCACAGAGCGTCCCGGTGCAGTGTATCTTGCCGCCGTTCTTGCCGCCCACGCCCAGAAAGGACTGCCTGCCTACGGCATTTATGGACATGATGTTCAGGACATTACGGACAACAGCATACCTGGCGACGTTGCAGAGAAAATCCTCCGCTGGGCCCGCGCTGCACAGGCAGTGGCCACGATCCGGACATGTGGCAGGAATACCTTGGAATGCGCAATGAACAGGTGGACCAGACCGAGATTCTCAGGCGCATGGAAGAGGGCATCTACGACAAGGAGGAGTACGAGAGAGCATTCGAATGGGTAAAGAAATACTGCAAGGTCAATGAGGGCTGGGACAAGAACCGCCTGGAGAAGCAGAAGACCCGCGAGCAGAAGGACCAGGACTGGGAGTTCGTCACCAAGATGTTCCTGATAATGAGAGACTTGATGAAGGGTAATCCGAAACTCCGCGAGATGGGATTCAAGGAGGAGGCCCTCGGTCACAATGCCATTGCCGGAGGCTTCCAGGGACAGCGCCAGTGGACCGACTGGAAACCGAACGGAGACTTCGTCGAGGCCCTGCTCAACACCCAGTTCGACTGGAACGGCTTCCGCGAGGCCATTGTGCTCGCCACCGAGAATGACTCATTGAACGGACTCGCCATGCTTTTCGGTCATCTTCTGACCAACAAGGCAATGATTTTCAGCGATGTACGTACATATTGGAGCCCGGAGGCCGTGAAGAGAGTGACAGGCAAGGAACTCACCGGCATTGCCGAAGGCGGAATGATTCATCTCATCAACTCCGGAGCCACCACCCTCGACGGCAACGGCTACGCCACTGATTCTGAAGGCAATCCGGTAATGAAAGAGTGGTGGAACCTCACCGAGGAAGACAAGGAGGCCATTCTCAGGCATACAGACTGGCTGCCTGCAGACAGGGATTACTTCAGGGGAGGCGGATATTCCAGCCACTTCCTGACCCGCGGGGGAATGCCTGTGACAATGATCCGCATCAACAGGGTGAAGGGACTCGGACCGGTCCTCCAGCTCGCCGAGGGATGGACAGCTGACGTGGACCCTGAGATTCACAAGGCTCTCGACAGGCGCACCGACCCTACCTGGCCTACCACCTGGTTCGTGCCGCGTCTGGATGAGCGCAAGGACTGCTTCAAGGATGTCTATTCAGTGATGAACAACTGGGGAGCCAACCACGGAGCCATCGCCTACGGCCATATCGGAGCTGACCTCATCACCCTCTGCTCAATGCTGAGAATACCTGTATGCATGCACAACGTGGCTGACAGTGACATTTTCCGTCCATCCTGCTGGAATGCCTTCGGAATGGACAAGGAGGGCGCCGATTTCCGTGCCTGCGCCAATTTCGGACCGCTCTACAAGTAGTTTCCAATGAATTATAACAAAACACCGATTCTGAGCAGGGACGGGGTCAGCTATCTGGTCCCGTTCGTGCTCATCACATTCTGTTTCGCCCTCTGGGGCTTCGCCAATGACATCACCAACCCGATGGTCAAGGCCTTCTCCAAAATCTTCAGGATGAGCGTCACCGACGGCGCCCTCGTCCAGGTGGCCTTCTACGGCGGATATTTCGCCATGGCCATCCCGGCGGCGCTGTTCATCAGGAAGTTCTCGTACAAGTCAGGAGTTCTCGTGGGACTGGGCCTGTATGCCCTGGGAGCATTCCTGTTCTGGCCGGCCGAGAAGACAGGGTCCTACTATCCATTCCTTCTCGCCTATTTCATAATGACCTGCGGACTGTCATTCCTCGAGACCTCCTGCAACCCGTTCATCCTCTCGATGGGCCCGGACGAGACGGCGACGCGGAGGCTCAACCTTGCCCAGAGTTTCAATCCATGCGGTTCCCTCCTCGGAATGTTCGTGGCGATGAACTTCATCCAGAACAGGCTCGACCCGATGAGCAGCGCGGACAGGGCCCTCCTCTCACCGGAGGAGTTCGAGATAATGAAACACAGCGATTTGAGCATTCTCATTGCCCCTTATCTCGCCATCGCACTGGTGATAGCGGTGATATTCATCGTCATTCTCCTTACCAGGATGCCTAAGAATGCCGACAGCGGTGTCAATACCGGTTTCGTGCCTGCAGTGAAGCGCCTTTTCGCCAGGCAACACTATCGTGAGGGTGTCCTGACGCAGTTTTTCTATGTAGGAACCCAGATTATGTGCTGGACATTCATCATCCAGTACGGTACGAGAGTCCTCGTCGGGACAATGCCGAACGGCTTCGAGCGGAGCATTCTGTCAATGATGGGACAGCCGTCAGACGGTATTCTCTCAGAAAAGGCAGCGGAAGTCCTCTCCCAGGGCTACAACATCATTGCAATGCTCTTCTTCGTGCTGTCCAGATTCATCTGCACCTACCTGCTGAAATATCTGAGACCGGGAAGGATGCTCGCCGCATTCGCATTGGGAGGAATACTGCTCTCGGCGGGAGTAATCCTGCTCCAGGGCAGGGCCGGACTGTATTGCCTCGTGGCCATCAGCATCTGCATGTCCCTGATGTTCCCGACCATCTACGGAATAGCCCTTGAAGGCACAGGAGAAGATGCGAAACTCGGCTCTGCCGGCCTGATAATGGCCATATTGGGCGGAAGTGTGCTGCCTCCTGTCCAGGCTGCCATAATCGACCTCGGAACGGTGATGTCGATGCCGGCCGTGAACATTTCGTTCCTGCTGCCGCTGATCTGCTTTGCCGTCATCGCCGCATACGGAATCAGGATGTCCAGAGCTTGAAATTTGCAGAATTCTCCCGATTTGCCTATATTGCTGTGATTTTTCAAGACAGGAAAGATGGATAACAGGAACTTCAGCGATATAGGCCGTGCCGGAGCAGTGGAAACATTGCTCAAAAACGGCGGTTTCAGCCCTTCTGCGGCATTTTCAGCCCCGTCGGGCAGCATTGTAAGGACAGCGTCCGGAATCTGGCTGGAAGGCATCGATTTCGACCTGACATATTTCCCTCTCAAGCATCTGGGCTACAAATGTATCTCGGGTACTCTGGGAGGGCTTTATGCGTCATTGGCAATGCCGGAGTCGGCATCCATCCGCATCGGAGTCTCCGCAAAGCTGGATTTTCCGCAGATTGAGGAATTCTGGTCCGGAATGACGTCCGCATTGAACTGTCAGCGTTTCCATAGTCGGGGTAACTGACGGGGAGGTCGAGTCTGCGAGGAAGCCGGCCAGGAGCAAGGATCTGGTCTGCATTTCCGGAAGCGTCGGCGCAGCCTATCTCGGCATGGCGCTGCTCGAGTCCGAGAAGAAGAAAATCGCCGCCTCAGGCAGCCTGCAGGGCAATATGGACATATCCCGCTACCGGATGATAGTGGGCGACTACCTCAAGCCGGAAATTTCTCCTAATGTAGTCAAACAATTGAGAGACAGCGGGATAACACCTTCCTTCGGCTGCTTCGTGAGCCGTGGCCTCGCAGATGCCGCCAAGAGGATAGCATCCGCTACCGGCCTGGGAGTGAAGCTTTACTCGGACAAAATCCCGTTCGAGGGCAACTCCTTCGAACTTGGCAGGCAGCTTAATCTCGACCCGATGTCCGCAGCGATGAACGGAGGCGACGACTTCAGGCTCCTCTTCGTCATCCCGATGGACAAGTACGAGACCTTCAGACACGATTTCCAGTCATTCAGCATTATCGGACACCTGGCGCAGAAGGATGTAGGCACGGTGATTGTAATGCCTGAGGGCGCCGAAATCCCTCTTCACGCACAGGGATGGAAAGAAGAATAAACAAATATAGACATTATGAAAAAAGTCATTATCTCCATTGCTGCCGCAATGATGGCAGTCATTTCTTACAATGCTCAGGCTCAGAGCCTTACAGATCTTCTCAAAGGAACAAAGGTAGGTAATGTGGTAGATGCCGTCACCACGGCCGTGGGAGTTGCCACGAATACTGTATCATTGCCCGGGACCTGGGTTTACAAGGGTGCTGCGGTGGACCTTCAGAGCGACAATACTCTCTCCAGCCTCGCAGGCACTGCGGTGACTTCCGGCGTGGAGAACAAGATCAACAGCGCATTCGAGAAAGTAGGTCTCAAGGAAGGAGCCGTGACATTCGTTTTCAATGACGGAATGTCATTCACCTGCACAATCTTCGGCAAGACCCTCAGCGGTACCTGGAAGCAGAACACAGAGGAGAACAAGCTCACCCTCCAGTTCGGCCAGACCATGAAATATCTCTCGATGACCGGCTACACCAAGGTCACAGCCACCGGATTGGAGATTCTCTTCGACGCCAACAGATTCCTCTCCTTCCTCAAGAGCGCAATGTCAGTGGTCGGAAAATCTTCCACAACCGTCAGCGCCATCTCCGGCATTTCCAACAACTATGACGGAATGAGACTTGGCTATAAGCTTGAAAAACAGTAGTTTATCATTTGGCCGCAACTGCGGGATTAAACATTGAAATTATGAAAAGACTTGCAATCATTCTGGCGCTGGCCCTTTCTTCCGGCCTCATTGCTTCCGCGAAGAACGACAAGCCGGCTGAGATTACCGTGATGTCCTACAACATCAGGATGGGCGTCGCCAAGGACGGAACCAACTCCTGGGAATACAGATATCCCGCTTCCGCAATGATGATATCCGACCAGAAACCGGACATTTTCGGAATACAGGAGGCATACGATTTTCAGGTCAAGTACATGGACGAGTACTGCGACGGATACAAATGCGTGGGAGTAGGACGCGAGGACGGCAAGAGCAAGGGAGAGCACATGTCCATCTTCTACAACACTAAGAAGGTGTCCCTTCTCAAATGGGGAACATACTGGCTTTCGGAGACTCCTGAAAAGCCTTCCATGGGCTGGGATGCCGCCTGCATGAGGACAGCCACCTGGGCACTGATGAAAGACAAGAAGTCCGGCCGCAAGTTCTTCTTCGTCAACACCCACCTCGACCACGTGGGTCCGATAGCCAAGAAAAAGGGCCTGAAACTCATCGTGGACAGGATCAAGGAGATGAATCCGAAGGGATATCCCATGATTCTCACGGGCGATTTCAATACCGAGCCTCACGAGCAGGTGATTCTCGGCGAACTTGACACCCTGATGAACAGCGCCAGGAAGACTGCCGTCACCACAGACAACGGTGACACTTTCAACGGATGGGGAAAAGGAAAGGGAGTCATTGACCACATTTACTGGTCAGGATTCAGCACCTGCACCTCTTTCGAGGTCATCCGCAAGCCATACATGGACCGCAAGTTCATTTCCGACCACTATCCGGTGAAGGCCTGCCTGGTTTTCTGAGGCAATGAGGGCAATCTTCACTATACTGACCCTGCTTCAGTGTGCCCTGATGTCGGCATACAGCCTCGTCCGGCCCAATATCTACCTCTCCAACAACGCTGTCCTGGACATTTATCAGGATGAAAGGGGATATATGTGGTTCGGAACCTATGACGGGCTGCATTCCTGGAACGGAAGGGACACCGAGGTGTACAGAATGGAGTTGGACAATGACAAGTCATTGGCCAGCAATATCATTGTGAAGATTGTTCCGGCTGGCCCGGATGATATCTGGGTCTCCACATCTATGGGACTGAGCCGTTTCTCGACTGTCGGGAGGACGGTCTCCGAGTCCTATATGCAGTACAGGGAAGTTTACCAAATCGCCTCTGACAATGCCGGGAATACCCTCCTGGTGTCTCGGGACGATTTCGTTTCCGTATATCTCAGGGAAAAGGGTGAGTTCGTGGATGTACCTGCGGAAGGCATAAGACTCGGCGATGTGGTTGAGGTATGGTCGTCCGGAGAAGGGGTGTTCAATGTCCTTTCCAGGGACGGATATGCAAGGAGATTCCGCATCGGGGGAGAAGAAGGACCTTCCGGCTCCTCCAATGTCAGGGCAGAGGGGACTGTTCTCGTTTCCGACCGGCCGCTTGAGTCCGCATTCCACGAAGACGGCGTCCTGTATTTTCTCGATGAGAATGCCGCATTTTTCAAGCTTGAAAGGTTGGGGTCCAATCCTGTATTCCTCTGCGACCTGTCGGGTTACGGGGATGCCGGATTGTCGGTGTCGGGGGTGTGCAGTTTCGGCAACTGTCTGTATCTGAGCTTCTACGCCGGTTTCCTCTGCAGGATGGAAGGGGGACAATGTGAAATGGTCGCTTCCGACTACAGAATTTTCTGCATTGAAAAGGATGCGCACCAGGATATTCTCTGGCTCGGTACGGACGGCTACGGCGTCTTCATGTATTGCGACAGGGAAGAGCCGTTCAAGAGTATTCTGATGTCCGACCTGCCGATCAATATCAAGAAGCCTGTCAGGGGCGTTTACACAGATTCCGCCGGCAATCTATTCCTCGGAACCAAGGGCGACGGAATCATTCAGATCCGGGATTATACTTCATTGCCAGACCCTGTACCGCTTTCGTCAATCAGGCGTTATACCACCGCTGACGGCCTCAGCAGCAATGAAGTATATTCATTCTGCCCGGATGGGGACCTGCTCTGGATAGGCTCATCGGGAAAGAATCTTAATTGGCTCAGGGACAATGGTAACGGCGTTGAGATAGGCTCCGTCAATGCCGAATTGGAGGGTCCTGTGCACCAGATGTGCTCTCCGGAGAAGGGCACGCTTTATCTGGCGAGCGACGGGGAGGGTCTGGTCCGTCTGCGGTATGAGATCAGGGATGGGAAGCCTTGCAGGACAGAGCGCAGGCTGTATCAGTTCAAGCACCGGAACATTGACTGCAACAATTTCTATGCGCTTGCCCGGGAGACGGATTCCACATTGCTGATAGGATTGAAGAGCGGCTACGGAATCATCCGGTTCAACATGAAGGAGGGTTCTTATTCATTCCTTGACCTGAGCTCTCTTCACAGCCGCGCCCTAGGCGACATTCTTTCGCTCAGCACCGGCGGCGGGGACATTTACTGCGGTTCGAGTTCGGGTCTTATCAGGATCCGCCGGGACGGCAGCGTGGTCAGGTACAACAGGAATGACGGACTTGCCAATGATATGGTCCACGGAGTGCTGTATTCCATAATTATACATCCAAGGAACTGTCAGTCAGTGAATTCAGTGATGATTCCTACTGGCATTGCACCAGCACCGGAAGGCTTTTCTTCGGCGGTGTGAACGGAGTTGTCTGGGTGGATTCCCTCTTCCGTCAGCAGACCGGATGGCGTCCCGACATCATTTTCGAGTCGATATCGTTTTCCGACGGAGTGAAAATGTACAATCCCGGTGTGGAGGATGACATACGTATCCGGAGCAATATCCAGAAATTCACGGTCAATTTCGTAGCCATCGACTATCTGAACGGGGAGAATTTCGAGTATTCCTACTGTCTGGATGAGGATTCCGGAGGAGAATGGACTGAACTTCAGAAATCCGGCAGCGTCTCATTTCCGGCCCTTCCGGCAGGCCGTCATGCGTTGAAGGTAAGATACAGGGGCAGCGCCTCGGACGAGGCCGTTGGAGAGGCGGAACTGGAGTTCAGGGTACTTCCACCATGGTATTCCTCGGCGACAG
>SFPH01000127.1 GCA_004552115.1 Bacteroidales bacterium | reverse complement strand
TGCCGAATGGTCGCGATACCAATAACAACACATGTGCGCCAAACGATAACGCACTTCTGTTTACCAATTAAAGAACTTGCCGCCGTCGTCGCAGGTTTTCTCCCAGTCGGATTTACCTGAGTAGCGGGTGCGACGATGCTTCTTTTTGTTTCCGGACACGAGGTACAGTATGACCAGTATGATGATTATTGGGCCCATATTCACTTATTGTTAGAGAGTTGTTCGGTTACGAATTTCAATATCAACATTGGGTCGAAGTACTTGCCATTTGTCCACCTGCATGAGATGTGTAGGTGTGGACCCGTTGTCCTCCTGCCTGAGTTGCCGCTGATGGCGATGAGTTGGCCGGCATTGATGCGCTGCCCTTTCCTTGCCATCACCTTTGATAGATGCAAATAGGAGCATACACAGATGCCATGGTCAATACTCACGTAATACCCTCCATTCTCAGAGTAGGAAACTGCTATCACTCGTCCTGGGAGCATAGAATACACATTCTCGTATCTGGCTCTCAAATCCAGTCCGCTGTGCATCCTTTTCTTGCGCCTATCCATCGGATCCTTGCGGATGCCGAATGGTGATGTCACGCGCATTGCTCTAAGTGGGTAAGCCACCATGGGCATATATGCACGCAGGCTATCAACAGGCGGACTCATTACATCATCTTCGTCAATTACATCTTCGAACTCATCTGAGGATGGGGCTTTACTCTCCACGTTAGCACGAGGCTTGCGGTAGTTGTACCCGACTGTATTGAAGGGAGATGCACCCTCATTCTGCGCAAAGCAGTCGGCATGGGCTAACACACCAACTACAGCGAGAACGAGTATATACTTTCTCCTATGCAAAGGTACAAATAATTCTGCTAATACCCAAGCAATTAGGGTAACATCTAACCTTGCGCAAGTCATTTTTCTGTTTATTTTACAACGCCGATTTATACTCAATGTAATGGGTTATTCGGCGAACAAATTCTTGTACAACTTTCTTGCAATCTGAGCAACCTTGGATATGTATCGTGGGGCTTCTGCATACCCGATGCGTTTGAGGAAATGCAGGTAATTGCCACCTCGATACCGGTATTGTATCATCCGTTTGTACCCAACCACACTATCCTCCCAGCTCGCAAACCGATAGTAGTCCCTTCTCTTGCTATCATACAATCCGAACAGGTTGTTATACTCCTTGCAGACATGGCTGCTGAAATTACCGGTCTCCAACACGGCTTGTGCGAGCACAAACAATTTGTTTGAAAGTCCAACCTCTCCGAGAACGTCTTTCAAACTCTCCAGATTAAGCTCTCTTGGTGCCCATTCGGCATAACTAAGCACGTTCAGATTGCTGCCAGATGGCTTCTGGCAAGCCAGGCTATCCCTTGCAGCCAACATATTCTCGTAGTAGGCGATCAGCCTTTCTATTTCCTCTACCGACATGTTCTTGTACGGTATTTTGCGTTCTGTAGTGTCTGTCGGTTCTTGCATCTCGTCAACCACCTCTTCGACCTGACAATTCGACGAAGAGGGTGCTACAGAATAGAATGAGCCAGAGGCTTCCTGAGCTGTAGCGTGAGCCATTGTAGCAGAGAATAGCAGCGATGCGATGATTAATTTTCTTTCCATACTGCAAAGTTACCCGCCTTTTCACCTCTTTATAATAGAAGCCGCTTGCAACCTTATTTAATTGGGTAATATCTGTGTTATTGGTTCTAATCGCACTTTCAATTAGAACCAAAGAGGATATTATCCTTGTAAACTCAATGTATTGGGTATTGTTTTTCTATTTCCTCTATATTCAAGAGTACCTTTGCTAACAGAATTTATCATCAAAACGTGTATCGCATGACAGAAAAAAGATTCCACAGGGAAGAATATCCATTCGACATCCTCGGTGAGTTTGGACTCACGGAGGAGATGATTTTAGACCTTCCGGATTTTGTCCACGACAAGATTGAGATGGGCGGTATGTCTCCCTTGCTTCCCATTGCCATCAAGCAGCCTTTCGGCTTCACCCATTGCTATGCCAGATTCTGCCTGGTAGAGACCGCTTATGGTGTAGAAGCATTGTTCTTGCCCAAGCTCAAGGAGATTGACCTCACCCAGTTTAATGAGCATGACAAGCAACTGCTCCTTAGCGGCAAGACCATCGTTGCAGACATCACTGAGGACGACGAAACCCTGAAAGCCTTTGTGCAGATAGACAAGGACACCAACAGCGTGGTCTATACCCCGACGCAGATCATCGGACGCAACCTGCATACCATCGGCAACGAGTTCGACCTGTCGGGCGACGACATGCAAGGCTTCTGGACCGGCGGACTGATCACTGTGGAAGTGCCCGACTCTAAGGGAACACCCACCATCGGGAGAGAGGCGTGGAGATAGTCCCAGGCGATGCCCGCCGTTGGGAAAAGGTCGTGCGCCAGCCCATACCCGAGTATTCCTTTGGCAATGACGGCTGCTGGATTAACAGAAACGGCGTGCTGTCGTATGTCCCCGATGACGAGTTCACCCAGGACATCATCGATGCTATGGAGCGCAATGCCCATGCCAATGGCATACCCGTGGAAGAGCTGCGTGAAAGCGAGCAGCGTCCCTATCATCAGGAAAGCAACCAGTCGGAAGAGGCACGCCAACTCACCCGATAACCATTTTTCACAAACAATAAAAATCAAAAAGCAATGAATTATCCCGATTACGACACCCTGCGCGAGCAATACGAGGCAGGAAACATCTCGGCTGTGGATTTCGTCATCCAGCAGTCGCCTGAGATTACCGAAGACTACAACCAGTTCTGTCGCGACGAAGGTCTCGACCCCGATAGCGACAGTGCCGCCAAAGCCTTCATGGACTTCCGTGAAGAGCTGTTTGAAGAGAGTATCAGCAATTAGTCCATCACTTTCAATCACTACCAATCATGAGCATCCGTTCAGAAGCCATGCCCTACAGAGGAGAGCTGTCCTATCAGCTCCAAGACCTCCTGCGCAGGAATGGCATGAGAGCCCAGCTTGCCGTTCAGGGAGACCGCTACCTGCTGATTGTGCAAGGCCACGACTCACCTTTGTTGGAATATCCCATCAGTGAACAGCAGTTTCGGGCTCTCGCTGACGGAGGCACCAACTACGCCAACAAGAATGCCTACAAGACCTTCAACAACATTGTAGGCAAAGATTTCGATATGCCATCATCCTATGTCGCCGCCCGCAATGTCAACGGACGTGTTGCCATGGGACTGCATGGCTACAGAGAACGTTACCTAGGCTGGACACCGAGATTGCAGGATGGCTTCCACCTCCGCAGAGTGGCTGGTGTCGCCATGGTACCCGAACACGCCGACGGACGGCTACGTCCAGGCGAACTCAAAAGCGGCAGCTATGGCTACTATTACAAAGGCCGTCAGGAAGCGCCTACAGTACAAGACCCACTGAAAGACCTGCAGAACGTCTTCCCTCCCGTGGTAGCCCGTCCGAGACCGCAGGAACCCACCAAGCCCTACAAAGACCTCGTCACCTCCGAAGAGCTGCGCAAACTCACCGACAACTCCCTCAAGAGCACTCCCATGCAGGAGCGCCTTGACATCATGAACCACGTCATCAGCGGTGACTTCCAAGGACAGATTACCAAGGACATGCTCAACAGCAAAGAGCAGATAGCCATCGGTCTTAAACCCGAAGTGGAAGCCGCCATGAGCCAACGCATGGAAGCGGAAGAGATGCTTGTTGTCAGTGACCCGCTTAACGAACGTCAGCACGTTGCCCCTACGCTTGACCCCGACCAAGGTTACACTGATGGCCAGACCGTAGATGAAAGCAAAGGCTGGTATCGTGAAGGCAAGCATGGCAGAGAAGTGGAAGTCGGTGACATCTGGGTAGAGAAGACTCCTGTCCAGCCCAAAGAGGGCGACAAACCCAAGAAGGACGACGAGCAGAAGTTCACCTACAAGATGAGCGCCGTCATCAATGGCGAAGTCATCACCCACGAGATCAGCAAGAAGCAGTATGACAAGTTCCTGGCCGTCGATGACTACCAGCGGCAGCGTATGATGTCCAAAATCTTCAAGGAGGTGGATATGAAGACCCGTCCCGAGATGCGTGAGCGCTTCAACCTCGGCGCTTTCCTTGGTGCAGGACTCCAGGCTACCCGTGAAGCCACTTTTATCGGTGCTGACATCGCCCACAACATCGAACATATCAAACATCCGCATGGCCCCGCGCCCGAGATACACCAGGAGGTGCATGGCACCGCCCGCATCTACGTCAAGCCGGGTGTGGACTCGCCGCAAGACATTGCAGCACGCGCCTTCGACGCTGGACTCAATGTCGGCAGTCACAATCACGGCATGGGTCACGGAAGATAAAAAATAATCTTTTCACTCATAGCTTAACAATGTCTAACCAACTCACATACGACGATTTCAAGGCACGTATCGATATACAGGACGTGCTGAGAGACGCAGGCTATCACTTCTACAGACGTGATGGCTTGCGCTATCCGTCGTATGTGCGGTTGGACAGCGAAGGCCGCCGTGTGAAAGGAGACAAGTTCATTGTCACGCAGAACGGCAAGTGCTGCTTCCAGCCGCCACAGCAGAAGGTGTACAACGTCATCTCCTTCATCACCGAACACCCCGAGTTCTTCTCGGAGTACCAGACAGGAATGAATCCCCACCACCTCGTGAACCTTGTCTGCAACCGATTGCTGAACCAACCAGTAGAATACAATATGCGCAATATCATCAAGCCCAAAAGAGACATCAAGCTCTTCAATATTAATGACTACAGTGTGCTGACCTATCAGAAGCACAATATGAAGAACATCAAGAAGTTCTATCCCTTCTTCAAAAGCAGGATGATAGACATTCCTACGCAGAAAGCCTTTGCGCAGCATTTCGTGTTGGCCTCACATAAGACCGCAGACAACAAGCCACGCTACTACAGAAACCTGTCCTTCCCCTTGCACATCCCAGGCAAAGAAGAAATTGTCGGCTTAGAAGAACGCGGCAAGCCCCGCCTTGACGGCAGCAGCGGCTACAAAGGAAAGGCACTTGGCAGCAACTCCTCCGAGGGGCTGTGGATAGCCAGTCCCAACGGTACGGCATTGAAGGATGCCAAGCAGGTATTGTGGTTCGAGAGCGCCTACGATGCCATGGCCTACTACCAGCTCCATGCCCCTCACGACCCGCATTTGGGCGATGCCGTCTTTCTCTCTACGGGAGGCAACCCGACCGTGATGCAGTTTCGTGGAGTCATCAAGGAAGCCCAGGAAGCCTGTCACCATCTGTGTTTCGACAACGATATGGCCGGCAAGCAGTTCGTGGCGAATTTCAACAACGTACTGCGCCAACTCAAAGCAGACCTGCCCAAAGTACCCGAGGACATGAAGGAATACATGGCCACCCTCACCAACAAGGACGACATCTATTCCGGTGACGTGGATTATCTGCCTCATGACGTGTATGACGCATACGTCAAGTATTTCGATGCCTGTGACGATCTTCACGACATGAGCCATAGCCATCTCTGCTGCAAGGACGATGTCCATGAGCAAGCCGTCAAAGTGGCCCAACTGAGAGACGAATACCACAAGGCGATGACCGAGAAACTGTCCATCGGCAGCGAACAGGCTCATCTGAAAGACCTTGGCACCTACCATATTCCCGAGTGGGCATTGTGTGCCATGGAGAATGGTGATTACGAGGGGTTGAACGATGAAGAGACCAAGGTGCTGAATGATTTCATCGGCAAGCACTTCCCTGACGGTTATGTGATGACTGTGGATTGGGACGACTATCGCGAACTCGATGTCATGCCCGCTTTCGGCACCCGTAACGAGAATGCCCTTGTGCAGCGTGGCGAGTCGCCATATCTGGCCGTCAAGACCTACGCCGTCAGTTTCCGGCATCCTACGATGCGTGAAACCGAAGCCCTTGCCAATCTCACCGTCATGCGTGAGGTGCCGCAGGACGGCAGCAAGGACTGGAACGACCAGCTTATCCGACAGGAGATAGAAAAAGCACAGCAAGAAGCGAAAGAGGAAATCCGCACCACCCATGCCGGTATCGACGGTATCGACCTCAATAACGACGGAGAGATAGCCGTCAGTGAGAGTGACGAGAAGAAACATACCTACCACAGAGGCAGATAAATGAATACACCATACCCATCCATCAGACTCCACCCATCGGGACGGCAGTTCGTCGTGCAGGAAGGCATGACGACAGTCTGCGTATGCCTCCTATTCATTGCCATCGGCTATGAAGGGCTCATGCCGGAGAGTGTCGTTCCTTACCTGCTGGGACTGGTGATGTTGGCAGTCCTTTACTTGGTCTATCGCTATCTGTATATCACGCGCATGGTCTATGTCATCAGCGATGAGCAGTTGAAATACGAGTTCGGCATCTTCTCCCGGGCCAAGGACTTCATTGAGTTGTACCGTGTGGTGGACTATAGCGAGCAGCGTTCCTTCCTCCAGATACTCCTCGGCCTGAAGACCGTGAGCATCTACAGTGGCGACCGTACCCGTCCACGCCTTGACATCATTGGTGTCCCTGACAAGATGAACTTGATAAACACCATCCGTGAAAGAGTAGAAATCAACAAAAAGCGACGCAACATCCATGAGTTTACGAATACCAAATAACTTCCTCCGCAGGGTCTCCTCCCGACTGTTTCCCTCTGGTAAATACGAATCTGAGCGCAAATGGCTGGTGGTGTCGGTGATAGCATTTATCCTGTTGTTGCTGTGCCACCACCATGCCCATGCGCAGATTGTGACTTCCAACCCTGGAGAATACACCATCCTGGCCACCGGCAACGGCATCATCAACAAGACCGTGAAGTCGGAGACCAAGGCAGAGCGTAACACCGCTCTGATGCAGAATGCTATGGCCGGTGAGTTCACCAAGATGAAACAGTGGGAGAAGGAATACAACAGCTACCTGAAGATGGCCAACGGCTATGCTTCGGCATTGAAGGCCGCCACCCACATTTACGATGATGGTGTGCGCATCCTCCTCACCCTCGACAAACTCAGGAAGGCTGTCAGCAACAATCCGCAAGGCATTGCAGCCACAGTCAGCATGAACAACCTCTACATGGAGACCACCACGGAGATGCTGACCGTCTTCAACCTCTTGAAAAATGCGGTAGCCAAAGGTGGCGAAACCAATATGCTGACGGGAGCCGAGCGCAGCAAGACCTTGTGGGAGTTGGAAGACAAGCTCTCTTCTTTCTCCCACAAGCTCCGTCTGCTTTATCTCAGCATCCGCCACTATCGCATGAGTGACGTGTGGAACCGTGCCACGGCGGGCATGATAGAGCGTGACAAACGCGAGATTGCCCTGCAGTCGCTGTCGCATTGGAAACGCTATGCCAAGGAGGTGGCCATCTATGGAGACTAAGCGTATGAGGAATACTGTCTATAGCATATTACTCGCCTTACTGGTATGGATGCTGCCGGGTGTAGCCCATGCCCAGATGGATCCCGTCCTGACGGGCATGATCATCGAATATACCAACAAGGCCAAGTCGCAGTACAATACCCAGTTGGAGACGATGGCCATGGAGACCGAAGGCCATGTGTGGCTGAACCAGGAAGTCAAGGAGACCAAGAACTTCCAGAAGCAGTTTGACGAGTATCTGAGTTCGTTCCGCAACATCATCTCCTATGCCGCCCAGACCTACGGTTTCTACTACGAGGTCAACCACCTCTGCGAGAATATGGGTCGGCTGTCCGCACAGATTGGCGATGCACCCGCCAATGCCATTGCTGTGGCACTCCACAACAAGCGCAACGACATCTATGTGAGCATCATCAACAAGAGTCTGGGCATCATCAACACCATACGTCAGGTGTGTATCGACAAGAAGATGACCGAGAAGCAGCGCATCGAACTGGTCTTCTCCATACGCCCGCAACTGAAGGATATGAACCGCCAGTTGGCTACGCTCACCAAACTTGTCAAGAGCACGAGCATGGGACTGGTATGGTACACGATAGAACATGGAACCCTTCCGCATCGGGAGGGCAAGGCAGGAATGGTAGAAGACTGTCTGAATATCTGGAGAATAAACGCAAAGAATGTAAAACCAAAACGATAACGATATGGGATGGTTCTCATTAGTCACAAAGGTAGTCCCCAAACTATGGAGAGGGGGCACCAAGGTCACTTCTACCTTATGGAATGGCGGCGCCAGTGTCGCCGGAGCAGGAACTAAGGTAGTCACGGCAGTAGCCAAGAACCCCAAGACCACGGTAGTGACAGGTGTCGCCGCCTATGCCGGTTGGGACAAACTCACAAATCCTGACGAAAGCATCGGCACGGCTGTCGGCAAGACCTTGCGCGATGGCGTTGAAGGCGTAGGCGGTTTCGCCCACGATACAGTCAACGGTTTCACCGGCGAGAAAACCGTCGAGCAGGTCAGAGACACAGCCACATCTGTCGTCTCCGACTTGCAGGGAGCGGCCTCCGAAACCAAGGGACTGCTTGGCACCATCGGCGACTTTGGCAACCTCTTCGGCGGTAATGGCGGCAATATGTTCGGCAACTTCCTGAATAACCTAACCTCGGGCAATATCTCCGGCTGGGGCATCGGAGCCTTGATTGCTGCCTCCTATATGATTTTCGGTCGCACGGGACTGCTTGGCAAGATTGGCGGTGCGCTGATGGCGATGATGATGATTGGCAACAACTCCCAGCGCCAGACGCAGGCTGTAGCCCAGACGCAGGAGCGGCAGCAGGGTCAGGAACTGGAGCAGGAACGTGGTATGCGCCGATAACACAGGTAATATCAGTAACATCAATAATACGAGAAATATGAGAAAGACATTATTACTCTTCGCAGCTATGGCAATGGCCAACCATGCCTTTGCCGACAGCATCACCGATGGTCTCGGTATGGCCGGTGACACCTTCTACAGTTATACTCCCTACGTTCAGACCTTGGGCTTTGTCCTGGCTTGCATCATCGGCATTGCCGGTGCGTTTGCCATCTATTATGCCATCGCCAACAATGACCGCAATGTCAAGAAGCGCATCCTCGCCTGGGGCGGCAGCTGCATCGCCATGCTCTGTATGACCATCGCCCTGCCCAAGTTCTTCAACTACCAGGAGTCAGGACTGCTTGCCGACGGCAGCGGTGCTACGGCAGGCAGCAATGGCCAGTTTGCTGGTGGCGACCGTTGGGGAACCATTGACTCGTCGATCCCCGGCTTCGATAATCCGAATTGGAGGCCCGATAGTCGTTTCGATGGTATTATCGGTTTTAATCCCATCACAAGACCCGGATGGGGAAACGCTGTTATAGTATCACCCAATTAACAGACCGCAATGGAATACAATCATACAATGAACCTCATTTCCCCGAGCGGCTATGCCATGCCGTTCGAGTTGCCTGAGTCCTGCCCACTGGAAATCACCTTGGGCTATGGCAAGCAGCCGCATCCTCTGACCGGCAAGGACTTCTTCCATCATGGTGTCGATTTAAAAGTCACACCGCATACCTGGTTGAAAGCCCTTGCTACGGGTGTGGTCTCCGGCATTGCCAGTGACCGACAGAAGGGCTTCAATATCACCGTCAACTACCGCAACTATTCCGCTGGTGACAACGGCAGTTTCGATGTGACGTATTCGCACATCAAGGAGGCGGTCTGCAATTTCGGCAAGAACGTCAAGGCCGGTGACAACATCGCTGTCTGCGATGATACGCTACATATCGAGGTGCGCTTCAATGGCGAGGAGGTCAATCCTTTGGAGTTCCTGACGATGGTGAGGGACAATCTCGTGGTCAATTCCCAAGCACAGATGCAGGGCAACAATCCCGAGATGGCCACACTGGACTTCGATGTCCACACCCCTTACGACAGTCAGCAGGCAGAGATAGACCAGATGTACCAGCGTTTCTTCGGCAGGTATATGACCGACCTGCTCATGAACCGCTACAAGGTGCCTAATACTACCGAGACCCGCTTGCGCGACGTGTTGGCCGAAGGTGCCGACAGCGGAGCCTATTACGAGCACGCACCCAGTATGCTCAACCCTTTAGGCTTGGGCGCAAGGAGTTTCGGACTCATCGGGCGCATCCAGGCCCTGCTCACCCATGACTTCCTGAACTACCTCGCCCTCATGCACGGAGTATTCCTCTCCAGCATGAGCGAACTCGATAAAAAAAAACTCTTGACCTCGCCATAGAAAGCCAGGGCATCATCGACCCGTTTGCCAATTTCGACTTCGACATCCAGAGCTTCGACATCCAGCGCACTGTCAGTGTCTATCCCGACAAGGACGGCATCGTATGGTGGACGAAGGCATGGTTCAACGGCAGGAAGAAAGGAGAACGGGCTATCGAGATCAACCGCCAACAGGCTATCAAGTTCATCAAGGACATCATCGAGAAGGACGAGTGGCTGGAGGCATACTTCCCCAAGCAGATGGAGGTGCTCCATGCAGCCCTTGCCCAGACACGAGAACAGGTCATCAATCAAATCCGTCAATCCATAGTATAACATCATGGCAGATACAAAGAAACAAGACATCTTCACCACCAAGGTCAAGCCCGTTATGGACAAAGTCCGTGACGAGCTCAATCGCCATCAGACCGAGGAAATGCAGCGACACAGCACATCCTTCGGCGCTATGATGGCATGTGCCGCCGGCCCCGATGGTGGTATGGCCGCCATGGATGCCTACAACTCCCGACTGTATTACATCGGCGAGTGGAACAGCAAGACCATGGACGACTATATCGCCATGGTCAAGGCTGAGTTGAAGAAGCAGCACATCACCGTAGATGCCACACTGGAGAAACAGATGATTGACCATCTTGTTGAGCAGAAGATACCGAAGTCCACTGCTGACTATCTCCTTCGCAAGTCTGGCCAAGGCACCTTGTTCTATATACCGCAGCGTGTCCGACAGACAGCCTTGGAGCAGCATATCGAGAAGGAAGCCGAGAAGAAATACAATCCTTCTCTACTCGAAGAAGTTTCCGGCAACATAGGTTCGTGGTTGCTCAATGCCGCATCAACGGCTGGAGCAGGTGGTTTCTTCGGCCAGTTTGCCATCGATGCCGGTGTAGAGGTCGCAGACCGCTATTCCCCAGGCCAGCAGGAGGACTATCTCAATCAGCAGAAGACCATCGGCAAACAGGAAGTAGCTGCAGCGAGCAAGAAGAAAGCCAATATCCCCAGTTGGATGATGACACAGATGGGGTTCCGTGACATTGCCTACGCCACCGACACCCAGTTGGCCACCGCCGCAGCATGGGCTGACAAGAACGCCAGGCTCTATCGTGACAGGGTCAACCAAGCCCTTGAAGCCGGCCAGCGCACTGTAAAAACCAGTGGCACGACCAACCTGATGTCTGTGGCCGATGCCACCTTCCGTGCCATGCAGTACGAAACCTTCTCCAAGGCAGTCAAGCAGGAGCAGACCGACCGCAAAAGCGGCAAGGATGCCGTGCATTATTCCAATATCGCTGAAGCAGACCAACATCCAATGACGACACAAGGCAACACATCAACATCTGAGCAATCCACCCAACAGTCCACCGGTGACTACGGCGGCTGGAACACCCTCATGCAGTCCATGGGGCTGAATGGCATGGGCGACACGATGAACAACCTCGGTTTTACCTTGGCGATGCTCCCCGACATGCTTTTGGGTGTCTTCACCGGCAAGACCAAGTCCATCTGTCTGAACCAGCAGACGATGATGCCATTGGCAGCCCTCGTCTGTGGCTCCTTTGTCAAGAACCCGCTCTTGAAACTGCCAATGATGCTCTATGGAGGAGCCAGCCTGTTCAACAGCATGGGTCAGGAAGCCCTTTCGGATTACCGCAACGAGCATCAGACCACTGCATCGGCAGGTCGCTACAAGCGTTATGCAGACGAAGAGGTGGACAACCGCATTACAAACCCGCAGATAGAAGGCAATGTTCTTCTGATGGATATTGACCATGTCCCTCGCATTGTCACTTTACCACAGACTGTGGTCGAAGCCTACAATGAAGGGGCACTAACCATCAACACCATTGCCAACCGCATCCTCGCCCGTGCCGACCAGATGAGCACCGGGCAGCAACGTTCAGTCGCTTCATCCGAACGGTATGAGCAGAAAGCCGAGTACGGTGTTGAAGCGAACTGTGGGGTTTGTGAAGATTCGAATATTCTCTATGACAAGCCTTACGACAAGTTCACAAACACCCTGACGGGCGAAATGACGATCAGCGGCGTGAAGACCTGGACGGGCTTCGGGGGGTATGAGGTGGAACCGAAGGATTATCCTGCGGTCACCATAGAATTGTACCGTTCGCTGGATCCCACCATCGATCCTCTGAATCAAAAGGACAATGTTGTTCAAGGGTGGATTGATAAAGGACGCATTGAGAAAACGGATAAGAAGGTAGTGCTGCGCTATGATGCGGCAAACAATACCTATCCCACTACCTATTCCTTCGGCACTGACGGGGAAGGCCTTCCCAAGTTCAACGAAGAAGGGCAGCGGTGGTAGAGTATTCGCTGGGTGAACTGGAGAAGGTGAAGTCAATGACATTATTCGATGCGGAATATGATGAGAGAAAGTATTATTATGCATTCCGTGGTAATGTGGCACTCTATTGTTGGGAAACAC
>SFPH01000126.1 GCA_004552115.1 Bacteroidales bacterium | reverse complement strand
AATATGCTCGTAGCAGCGGGCGCAGCGGTCTTTCACGCTCTCCGGCATGGGGTTATCCTTCATCCAGATGATGTCGTTGCGCAGATACCAGCCGGTATCACGGAGGGCAAACGCCAGCATCCACGGAATGCCGATCATGTCCTTCGGCTTGCAGCCCTCAACCTTGTTGTTGAGAGCCACAGCCTGACCGTTTCTGCCATTGGGGTTCTTCGGGTCAATAAAGTCACCCTGCGTAGGTGTCCGAGATGTTCAGCCAGAGCGTTCCATCCGGACGCAAAACGCGCCTGACTTCGGTAAACACTTCCGTCAGGCGCGAGATATATTCCTTCGGCGTTGTCTCTCTGCCGATCTGAGCCTCCATACCGTAATCACGGAGCGCGTAATACGGAGGGGACGTCACACAGCAATGAACGCTATCATCGGGCAGAGTTTTCAGGATTTTAAGGCAATCGCCGGTATGAATGATGTCAAGTTGTATGGTGGTGTACCTCCTGTTCTGTTGGATTTGCGTTTCCATTGAAATGTTGGCTGTAACACCCGACAACATTTCAATGGGCATCAGTCGGAGTAATACTCGTCCGGCTCGTAGTCCTCGTCGAGATCGTCGATCTCGTCCGCCCAACGGTCGAAGATTTCCTCGGCTTCCTTCGCCGCCTCACGATAGAGGCTCAGGCGGTTCTTTTCAAAGGCGGCAAAGGCGGGGACGAACTTGCCGAACTCACGGATTGCCCTCATATCCTGCGTGCGCATATCTGCGACGCACTGAATGATTTCGGACATCGTGAGCAGATCGTCGATCATCAGCTCATACTCATCCTTGGGGATAGAAACGGTTTCATCATCACCCGCGTCAGCGAAAGGGGTATTCTCATCGCTGTTGCTGCTTTCGGGAACATCAATCTTGAAGTAGAAACCGATCATATCCACAGATACCTTGGTCATAATCTGACGTGCCTCCTTGACCTTTTCGTCGATGTCCTCCCTCACATGGAGGTAGGCGCGGTGATGCTTCTTGAGGTCGCTTTCCAGTCGGATCAGATCGGTCAGCTCCCACAGAGCCTTAAACAGCGCGGAGGTGTTCTCTCCGTATTCGATAGCGTCCGCGTAGGGAATGGTAATCATCTTGTTGTTCATATTCAAAAATCCTCCTTAGTTCTGTACGGTTTCTTCGGGTTTGGTGGTCATGATGCGATAGAGCTGGGTGTCCTTCGGGAAATCGTCCTTGAAGGGAACGATGGTCGAGCCATAGAAGATCAGCCCCTCACCGGCATTGGAATTGGTGATGTAGTTCTGCTGGCTGGGCGAGATGTTCAGCGCCTTCGAGAGAATCTGCCGGTCGCCGGATGCCTGATTCAGAAGGTAGACAAAATCCGAGTTTTCAAAGATGTTCTCTACCTCGCGGGACGCAAGCAGATCCTTGACGTTCTGGGTAATGCCGGTTGGGATGCCGCCCCACTTTCTGAAACGCTTCCAGATTTCCACGCTGTACGCAGCGGTCTGTTCTTCTTTCAGCAAAAGGTGAAACTCGTCCATGTAGTAGCGCGTTGCCTTGTGCTGGGCGCGGTTGATGGTCACTCTGTTCCACACCTGATCCTGCACGATGAGCATTCCGAGCTTCTTGAGCTGCTTGCCGAGTTCGCGGATGTCATAGCAGACGAAGCGGTTGTTGACATCCACATTCGTTCTGTGATTGAAGACGTTCAGAGAGCCGTGAACATAGATTTCAAGGGCAGTTGCGATGCGCTGTGCCTCCGGCTCCTTCTGATTTCTCAGAATGTTGTAGAGGTCTTCGAGGATCGGCATTTTCTCCGGCTTGGGGTCTGCAAGAAACTCCTGATAGACCATGCGGACGCTGCGGTCAATGATGGTCTTCTCAACCGGCTGCAAGCCGTCCTTGCCGCCGACAATCAGCTCACACATAGAGAGGATGAAGTCGGATTTCAGCGTCAGCGGGTTTTCCTCTTCGGAGTAGTTCGTGTTGATGTCCAGCGGATTGATGTAATCCGTGCTGACCGGCGAGATGCGGATGACCTGACCGCCGAGCTTCTGCACAAGGGGAAAATACTCGGCTTCGGGGTCGCAGACGATGATGTCATCCTCCGTGATGAGGAAGGCGTTCGTCATTTCGCGCTTGGCGGAGAAGGACTTACCGGAACCGGGTGTACCCAAGATCAGCCCGTTGGGGTTTTTGAGCTGCTTGCGGTCAACCATGATCATGTTGTTGGACAGCGCGTTCAGCCCGTAGTAGAGAGCTTCGCCGCCCTGAAAAAGCTCCTGCGTGGTGAACGGCACGAAAACCGCTGTGCTGGAAGTGGTCAGCCCGCGCTCGATCTCCACCTGATTGACGCCGATAGGCAGGGAGGACATCAGCCCTTCCTCCTGCTGAAAATCAAGACGCTTGAGCGCACAGTTATACTTTTGGGCAATGGCGGCGGTTTGGAACACCGTGTTTTCGAGCTTCTGGCGATTGGTTGCCGTGTTCATGATGAGGATGGTCACAAGAAACAGTCTCTCATTGCGGGTCTGGAGATCCTGCAACAGACGCTTCGCCTCACCGCCAAAGGTGGCGAGATCGGACGGGATGATGTCCATGTCGTAGCCGGAGCGGACCGCCTTTTTCTGCTCCTCGATCTTCATCTTGTCGAGGTCGGTGATCTTCGACTTGATGCTCTTGATTGCCTTCGCCTGGTCAATCGTCCGGATATGAAAATTGACCGTGATGTTGCTGTCCATCTCAAGGAAGTCGGCAAGCATACGGTCATTGAGTTCCGGCGCGAGGATTTGCAGGAAGCTCACCGCGCCGATGGTTCTGCCCATCTTGAAGCACTTGCCTTCACGGAAGTCAAAGGAAGTGGGAGCGATGAAGTCCTTGCTGGAAAGCCCCGTCCGGGCAACCATATCGAAGGAAAAGCGGAACGGCTCATTGGTGTCCATATTGAACACATCATGAAGCACTTTCAGCCGTTCGTAGCCGGACAGCGGCTCGGTTTTCACGCCGAGAGTTTTGAAGTTGTTGAGGATGTCGGTTTCAATGCGTTCGAGCTTCGGCTTTGCCGTGCGGAGGGAGTCCGCCTCAATGCCGAAGGTGATGTACTTCTTCTTGATCAGCCCGTTGTTGCCCTTGGTGAGCTGGTTTTGCAGCATACCGGAATACTCGGAGCGGATGTCGTTGAAGGCGTCCTCCTGTGCCGGAATGTTGATGCGCTTGCGGAACTCATTGAGGCTTGCCTTCTGATTGATGAAGGAGAGCTGGACGAAAATCGAGCTGTCGAAGTAGTTCAGAAAGTCGCACCAGTTCTCAAAGATGGCAGTTTTGTCCTCGTTCTGCGCAAGCTGGTAGTTGATGTCCTCAAAGGCGATGGACTTCGTGTAGAGGCGGCTGTTCACCTTGCAGATACCGTCGCGGCACATCTCCACATAGGGAATGGTCTGCTGGGCGGACTTGCGGACTTTCTTTGCCTTCCTGTCCTTTTTCTTCTGCATGACGATCCGCTTCTTTTCCTGAGCGGAAAGGGCATCGCCGTAAACGACGCCGTTCTTGACCGTCATCTTAGGCTTTGCCTTTGCTGTGCTGTTGTTCAAGCTGCAATTCCTCCTGTTCTTTGATTTTCTGCTGAATTTCAGCGTAGAGATTGTTTGTGCGATAGGGACGCACCTTGTCCCGGATAAACATGGACTGTACGATGTGGTACAGATACTTTTCGGCGGGCTGTCCGTCCTTCTCGTAAAGCGCGAAGAAGATAAACGGGAGCATGATGACCACCATCAGCATTGCCGCCGTGGACAAGTCGAGATGCGCCTTCGCCAGAAAGAAGATCGGAACGCCGACTGCCGCAGCGATGGAAAAGCAAATAAGCTGCCGCTTGGTCAGGTTGAACATGACCTTCGTTTTGACGCGATTAAGATCCTTCGGCGTAAATTTCAATGCTTCCGCCCTTGGTGTATTTCAGAGCGTTGGAGATGACCTGTTCAATAACGAACAGTAGCCATTTTTCGTCCGTCAGGACTTTCATGTTCACAGGCTCGTAAATAAGGCTTGTTTTCCTGCCGATAAAACGTGTGGAGAACTTCTTTACCGCCTGCTTTATTATGCCGTCAAGGTCGTAATGCTTGATAAGAAAATCGCTGCCGCCGCCGTCAAGACGGGGATAACACAACGCCATTTCCACATACTGTTCTATCCGCTGCAGATCCTCCGAAAGCAGACGGCTTTCCTCCGTGCCGCTGCCTTGAAGAATAAGCCGCATTGCCGCAATGGGGGTCTTGACCTGATGCACCCAAAGTGTGTAGTAGCCGTTCATTTCTGCGTATTTGTCATTCATACTGTTTTCAAGCCGCTGTTTTTCCTCAAAAAGAATGCGGAAAAGGACTAT
>SFPH01000125.1 GCA_004552115.1 Bacteroidales bacterium | reverse complement strand
CTCGTCCGGCTGGCAGGTTATCGGCGGGGTGAGGTGCGTATCTTCCAGGGACGGCCGTCTCCTGAGCGCAGAGGTGGATGGCGAACCTCTTGATGATGAGAGGGTTTACAGTGTGGCCACGGTAAGTTTCCTTCTGGATGGCGGTGATGGCTATTCCATTGCGAAGAATGCTCTCCGGCTGGACATTTTCCCTCAGGTTATCATAGATGCCATGCTTCCTTACGTGAAGTCATTGACTGCCGCAGGAAAGAACATCGAGTATTCCAGGGATGGCAGAGTTGTTATAGTTGACTGATTATGAGAAAGTTGATTGCTGCCGTTGTGACGGCTATGCTTGTTGCCTGTTCCGGAGCTTCGGCCCAGAAGCTCACGATTATGCATTTCAATGACACACACAGTCATCTCGAACCGGAACGTGCCGGGAAATCTGCCGGCCGGGGAGGCGTAATCGAGAGGGCTGCGCTTGTGGACAGCGTCCGAAATGCCGTCGGAAGGCGGAATTTCCTTCTTCTCCACGCCGGGGATTTCAATCAGGGGACCTCGTATTACACGACTCTCGGGGGAATGCTTGAGGTCGGGCTGGTCAATGCTCTCGGCTATGATGTCATTACCCTCGGCAATCACGAGTTCGATGACGGAATCGAGCATCTCGGCCTGCGTCTTGCGGGATTGAAATGCCCTGTGGTATGCTCCAATTATGATTTCTCGCAGTTTGAGCTGGGCAAATATGTGAAACCTTACGTGGTTCTGAAGCGTGGCGGGATGAGAATCGGCATCTTCGGAATGCTGACCGACATCACGAAGGTGGTGGAGAGGACTATCGCGGACCGTCTGCCCAAGTTCGATGATGTGGAGACAGCCAACAGGTGGGCTTCTTATCTGAAGAATGAGAAGAAATGCGACATTGTCATCGCCCTGACGCATCTGGGAATAGAGAATGAGGATTTCATGGACCAGGACCTTGTCAGGGCCACAAGGAATATCGACCTTGTGGTCGGAGGGCATTCGCATACTTTCATAAAGGATATTGTTTACGAGAACAATATTGACGGAAAGCCTGTTCCGATTGTCCAGAACGGATGCTGGGGACTGGACACCGCAGAACTTTCGATTGAGAAAAAATAAAACCGCATATTTATGGACAATTTACAGAAACCCAACATTGAACTTGAATCCCTTTCCGACAGGCACAGGGCGATTCTGGACATATTGCAGCTTCAGGGAAGCGTTTCCGTATCGGATCTTTCGGAGAGGCTCTCGGTTTCCGAGGTGACTATCAGGAAGGATCTTTCGACGCTGGAGAAGCAGAACAAGCTTTACAGGACCCACGGCCGGGCAATCCCGATCAGCCCGTATATCGGGGACAGGCATATCAATGAGAAGGAGAAGCAGATGGTCCGCGAGAAGAGGGCCATCGGCAAGATGGCGGCGAAGATGGTGAATGAGCATGACTCCATCCTCGTGGCTTCGGGAACGACGATTCTTTATACTGCGAAGGAGCTTGTGGAGAAGAAGAATATTACTGTCATATCGGCTTCTGTATCAGCTTCTTCCATGTTGTCGCAGAATAAGCAGATAGATGTTGTGCAGCTGGGTGGAATGGTCAGGGAGAGTTCGGTTTCCGTAGTCGGCTCCTTTGCCGAGGATATGCTGAAGTATTTCAACTGCAGTCTGCTTTTTATGGGTGCGGACGGGGTTGACCTTGAGTTCGGCGTGACGACCACGAATATGATGGAGGCGAATCTGAACAGGATGATGATGAACACGTCGCAGCAGACTGTTCTCCTGGTGGACAGCACGAAGTTCGGCAAGAAGGGCTTCAGCAAGATCTGTGACATCGGAGACATCGACAGGATCATCACTGATGACGGTATTCCTCAGATGTATCTGGAGAGCCTTCAGGACCGCGGCATCGAGGTTACAGTCGTTTCGGCCAACGGATAATATTCAGGCCTGGATACCGGAACAATACCTCATTTCGCAGGACCAGGCCCTCCCAAACTTCGTTTGGGCCCCTCCCTCTAGTGCCGAGGGCGGCAAGTCCTGCGAAATGAGGTACCGTCCCGGCTATCGCAATTACAGAATATTCATTGACTGCTCGCGGATCTTCTCCAGCTCGTCCTTCATGCGGACGACGACCTTCTGGATGCCGGAGTGGTTCGCCTTGGAGCCGGTCGTGTTGATTTCCCGGCCCATCTCCTGGATAATGAAGCCAAGCTTCTTTCCCGGATATTCCTCATTGTCAATGGTGTCGATGAAGTATTTGCAGTGCTGGCGGAGGCGGACCTTCTCCTCGTTGATGTCGAACTTCTCGAGATAATAGATCATTTCCTCCTCGAAGCGGCTCTGGTCAGGTTTCAGGGAGAGCTCCTCGATGGCCTTGCCTATTTTCGCCCTGATCGCGGCGATCCTCTCCGGGTCGAAGGACTCCACCTCATCCTCCAGGTCGAGAATGTTCTGAACACGGCCCGTGACATCCCTGTATAGGGCAATCCCCTCGTGGGCCCTGTATTCGTTGACCTTTGCAATGGCCTCGTCAATGGCAGACTCTACGTCAATCCAGTTATCTTCCGTGATGATGTCCTGACGTCCGGTGTCCATAATGTCAGGGAATCTCAGAATAGTGTTCATATACAGGGCCGAGTCGGTCTTCACACCGAGCCCTTCCCCGATCTCAGCTATCTGGCGGAAGTATTCGGCGGCCAGATCAGCGTTGATTTTCCTGGCTGAACCGGCTGCATTGGCCTCGAAATTCAGGAAGAAATCGATGGTGCCCCTGTGGAGCCTTTCCGCAAGTTTCTGCCTGACCATAAGCTCCTTGTCCTTCGGCAGGAGAGACGTCTTGATGTTTATGTCCGCACTCTTGCCGTTCAACGTTCTGATTTCCACGGTCAGCTTGCCGCCCGTGAGGGAAGCCTCAGCCTTCCCGTAGCCTGTCATTGATTTTATCATTTTCTCAAAACTTTCAATCCGGATGGCGAATTTAATGATTTTTCTCCAAAGTTCACTATATTTATATTTCCAACGGTTGTTATAATATGAGTATTCAATCTGATGACAGGAAGTTGAAGATCCTGCTCCTCGTGTCGCTGGCCCTGCTGGCTGGACTTGAGGCTGTTTCGGCATTGGTCAATGATGTGGACAGCCCCTTCCTCATCGTTGCAGACCTTTCTCCATACATCATTGCATTTGCCGTGGTCTGGGCGCTGGCATCGTTCACGGACGGGAAGATATTGGAGAAAGTCATTGTCACCGCGGCTTCGCTGGCATTGCTGTACGAATGCGGAACCGGTCTGATGCAGATCTTTGGAAAGGCATCGTCGGGCAATCTGTATTATCATCTGATCGGGGACTTCCGCAATCCGGGCCCGTACGGGGGCTTCATCGCCGTGATGCTGGCGGCAATACTTCCAGCATTGTCAGGATACAGGAAGGATAAGTCCATGAAACATAATGCATTGCCAATGCTGGCCGGGTTCGCGTCCATCATTGGCATCCTGCTGCTTCCTGCAACTCTGAGCCGGACTGCCCTTGTGGCTTTCGGCGCTGCCGCATTGCTTTACATACTTAGGATGGAGCCGGTCAGACGTTTCGTCTGGCGCAGGAAGTGGGTCATCGGAGCCGCTGCCGTCTTCATTCTGTCGGCTGCTGTCATTCTGTTCAATTTCAAGAGGGAATCGGCTGACGGCCGTCTCCATATCTGGAAGATTGAGGTTATGACAATGGCGGAGAGACCGCTTTCCGGCTACGGCCCAGGGATGGCTCTCGGCGGCTATGGGCAGACACAGGAACACTATTTCCAGACATCGGGGCCTTTCAGCCAGGCAGAGATAAGGACTGCGGGAGTACCGGAGTTTGCCTTCAATGAATACCTGCGTTTCGGGATGGAGTGCGGATTGCCCGGCCTCATCCTTTCTGTCCTTATACTGCTTCTGGCCCTTGTCCTGCTGCACCGGAGGAAGTCGCCGCTTGAATATGCCCTTCTGGCATTAGGAGTATTCGCAGCTGCATCCTACCCGCTCTCGCTATGGCAGTTCAGGATTGTCGTTGCCATAATTCTCGGCTTCGCTGCGGGAAGCAGGGACAGGGCAATGTCTATCTGCGCCTCTGCTTCCGCATTGCTCTCCGCCATCTTACTGGCCCTGA
>SFPH01000124.1 GCA_004552115.1 Bacteroidales bacterium | reverse complement strand
CCCGGCCTGCTTTTCGGCAAGCTTTTCGCCTCATCCGACACTCTGGCAATGTATTCGGACGGTTGGCTTGTATTCGGCAGCGCTCCTGCACTGGGGCATTTCAAGAGGGGAGCGGAGAGCATTTCCCTGTCCGGTTTCCTTGACAGATGCGGCAGCGGGGATATCCTCAGGAAGGATGGAGCAGCATTCATTTCCTATTTCGCAATGACCGGGGACAGGGCCGTTTCCTATTTCAGCAAAGGCCTGGCTGCAAGTGCGGTGAAGGCATTGTCCGGAATCACGTTCAGCCCTGTTTCATTCAGCCTGTATCCGGGTTCTGGACACAGATTCCGCCTCGACGTATCAAGGGTAAGGTCAGCTCTCCGGGACGGGAATATCGATTCGATGCTCAGGGATACCGTCATCATTGTGCCGGGCGGTCCGTTTACTGTGAAGAATTGCGGAACAGGCAGGCAGAACAGATTGTCGCAGAATAAGAACAACTACCTGGTACTCAGCGAGATGGATGGAAAGAGCCTGTGGGGTGTGCCGATTGGCGAACCGATATGCGGAGCTGTCGCCGAGGTGGATTATTTCAATAATGGAAAGATTCAGTTCCTGCTTGCCGCGGGTGACCGTCTCATCCTCATCGACAGGCTCGGAAGATATGTCCGTCCTTTCCCTGTCAAACTCCCTGAGAAGGCTCTTCTTGGGCCGGCGGTATATGATACGGGTGAAGGAAAGACTGTGGCCATCATCCATCCGGGCAACAGGGTCGGCATGTATTCTCCCGAAGGGAAGCCAGCGCAGTGGTGGAAGGGTGTCATTCTCGATGAGACCGTGAAGCAGCTGCCTGAACTGCTGTCTGTAGGAGATGTGAAGTACTGGATAATGAGAACTTCTGTTGCGGCGTACATTGTTCCTTTTGAGGGAGGGAAGCCTATTTCTCCTGCTGACGGGGACAGGAGAATCCGTCCGGATGCCGAAATCAGGCCGGCCAGGGAAGGAAGTGTCACTGCAGTATGTCTGGACGGCAGGGAGAGGACTATAAAATTGACAAAATAATCAAGAATATCAATATGGAATTTCATTCAGTAAACAAAATTTTAGAAAAGAGTTTCAGGACTAACTGGGATCGTCCCGCATTGTCCAACTATAAGGGTCAGGATCTCGCCTACAGGGATGTGGCCAGAAGAATCGCCAAACTTCACATAGCCTTCGAGCAGTGCGGGCTCAAGAAGGGAGACAAGGTCGCCATCTGTTCAAAGAACCAGGCGAACTGGGGAGTATCCTTCCTCGCATCGCTGACATACGGAGCCGTTCCAGTTCCGATTCTTCACGAGTTCAAGCCGGAGAATATCCACCATCTCGTGAACCATTCCGAGGCCAAGGCGCTTTTCGTTGAGGATGCGATCTGGGAGAATCTCTCTGAGGCAGAGATGCCGGGACTTTATGTCGTAGTGCAGATCAACAATTTCAGTTTCCTGTACTCCAGGACATCCGAGATATCATCCGTAAGGGAGCATCTCAATGAGAGTTTCGGCAAGAAGTATCCGAACAATTTCGGCCCTGAGGACCTTGACTATTATGAGGACAGTGCTGATGAACTAGCTGTAATCAATTATACCTCAGGTACATCCGGATTCTCAAAGGGAGTGATGATTCCTTACCGCGCCCTCTATTCCAACATGGAGTTCGCACACGTTCAGGCATTGCCTGATCTTGGAAACCAGTCCGAGGTGGTGTCAATGCTTCCATCTGCGCATATGTACGGCCTGATGTTCGAGTTCCTCTTCGAGATGAGCGTGGGCGCCCATGTCCACTTCCTCACCAGAGTACCGAGCCCGAAGATCATCATGCAGGCATTTGCCGACATCAAGCCTCACATCATCATTGCAGTTCCTCTCATCATCGAGAAGGTATACAAGTCCAAGCTCAAGCCTATCATTGACCGCAACAAGATGATAATGAGCCTTCCTATCATCGACAAGGTGATTCAGAAGAAGATTCTCAAGGAACTTACAGCCGCATTCGGAGGCAACTTCTACGAAGTCATCATCGGCGGTGCCGCATTCAATCCTGAGGTTGAGGCGTTCTTCAAGAAAATCGGCTTCCCTCTCACTGTAGGCTACGGAATGACCGAGTGTGCCCCGATCATCACCTATGCTGACTGGAAGGAGGCAAGGCTTACATCCTGCGGACGCGAGGTGATGAATATGAAGGTCCGCATCGATTCCTCTGATCCTGAGAACATACCGGGCGAGATTCAGGTTTCCGGACCGAATGTCTTCCTCGGATATTACAAGAACGAGCAGGCTACCGCCGAGGTGACCACAGATGACGGCTGGTTCCGTACCGGCGATATGGGAATCATCGACAAGGACGGCTTCCTGTACATACGAGGCCGCTCCAAGTGCATGATTCTCGGCCCTTCCGGACAGAACATCTATCCTGAGGAGATAGAGGCTGTGGTCAACAATGTCAATTATGTCGTTGATTCACTGGTCATCGAGGACAATGGCAATCTCGTCTCCCTCATCTTCCCGGACTACCACCAGGCAGAGCTCGACGGACTCTCGAAGGATCAGCTCGAGGAGAGGATCAATGCGGTTCTTCCGGAAATCAACAAGCAGATTCCTAACTACGCGAAGATTGCCAAGATTGAGTTCCTTCCTGAAGATTTCGAAAGAACTCCGAAGAGAAGCATCAAGAGATATCTGTATCAGAGAAATTAACTATATTTGCATACACTATGCAGAAATTCGACCGGAGCTATTTAAGGATGGCTGAGATTTGGGCGGAAAACTCATATTGCAGGAGACGCAAGGTGGGGGCCCTCATTGTCAAGGACAATATGATCATTTCGGACGGGTACAACGGTACTCCGTCCGGGTTTGAGAATATCTGCGAGGATGAGAACGGGGTCACCAAGCCATACGTGCTCCACGCCGAGGCCAATGCCATAACCAAGGTGGCCAAGTCCGGCAACAGCAGCGAAGGGGCGACGCTTTATGTGACAGCCTCTCCATGCATCGAGTGCTCGAAGCTCATCATCCAGGCCGGAATCAGAAGAGTAGTGTATAGGGACGCATATCGGCTTCAGGACGGGCCGGATCTTCTGAGAAAGTCCGGGATTGAGGTCGAACAGGTTGATTGTGAATGATATAGATTAGATGACAGAAAGAGACAAGTTTACATCTTTGGCTACTGTGCTCGGCATCATCATTGGGGTGCTGGGCACTTGCCTTGTTTATTCCATTGTCCAGAAGAATTCAAGACTGGACGGCAATTATTCCCAATGGCGGAAACTCAACCTCATCCTTGAGCAGGTTGAGAAGAATTACGTGGACGAGGTCGATGTGAAGAAGGTGACGGATGCCGCAGTGGAGGCCTCCCTGGCTGCTCTCGACCCGCATTCCGTCTATCTTCCGCCTGTTGAGCTGGAGGAGTCTGAGACCGAGCTCGCCGGCAACTTCGACGGTATCGGGATTCAGTCATACCCGGCGGCCCTTCCGAGAAGGCCGGTCTCCAGCCCGGGGACAGGATCCTGAAGGTTGACAGCTGCAATATCGCCGGCGTCCGCTTTCCGCAGGACAGCATGGTCAGGAGAATGAAGGGGAAGGCCGGGACAGAGGTCAGGATACTGGTGAAAAGGGACAATGCCGAGATTCCTTTCGACATAAAGAGAGGCAAGATTCCGGTCCATTGCGTCGATGCTTCCTTCATGATAAACGACACCACCGGCTACATCAAGCTTTCAAAATTCAGCCGGACCACCTACAAGGAAGTCAGCGAGGCTGCGGCCACCCTGGTTGAAAGCGGATTGAAGCATCTGATTCTGGACCTCAGGGACAATACAGGAGGATATTTCGACCAGGCACTCCTGCTTTCCGACATGTTCCTCCCGAAGGGTGCCCCGATTGTCTATCTCCAGGGTCTTCACAGGAAGAGGGAGGATTACAATGCGGACGGCAAGGGAGCGCTTCAGGATGTCCAGCTCTCCGTCCTGATCAATGAGAATTCTGCATCATCCAGCGAAATCTTCGCCGGGGCCATCCAGGACAATGACAGGGGAGAGATAGTGGGCCGCCGCTCCTTCGGCAAGGGGCTTGTCCAGGAGCCGGTCTACTTTACCGACAATTCTGCGATACGTCTTACCGTTGCACGCTTCCATACCCCGTCGGGAAGATGTATTCAGAAGCCGTATGGTGATGATTATCAGTATGATATCTATAAGCGATATGCCGAGGGTGAGATGTTTGACCGGGACAGCATCAAGATTGACAGCAGCGAGGTCTACAAGACTCTCGGAGGCAGGACAGTATATGGCGGCGGAGGTATAATTCCTGATGTGTTCGTGCCGCTTGACACCACCAAGGCAACCCCTTATTTCATACGTTGCAACAAGAAGACGACCCAGATGCGATTCGCATCCGACATGTTCGACAGGTATAAGAATGAACTTTCAGCCATTGACAGCTACGATTCTCTGGACGCCTTCCTCACCCGTATCGATGTCGCCGGCAAGTTCAGGACCTATGCCGCTGAGAAAGACAGGATTGTGGCCTCTCAGGCTGAATGGGAGAAGACTCTTCCATATCTGCTGCCACAGCTTCGTGCCCTTGTCGGAAGATATTCCAGGATGGGTGACAATGCCTTCTACCGTCTCTATCTCGAAATAGATGACGTGGTCAAGGCAGCAATGTGATCCGTCTGATGAATTGCCCTACTGGGCCAGGAACTGATAGATGATGTCCCCGCGCTGTCTGGCCGGGGCATCTTGCTTTATGGAGAATCTGGACTGCCTGGCTGCCCTTATCGCGAAGTCTCTCAAGCATCTGTCGTCGGATGAGGTCTCTTCCTGAATCCTGGCGTCAACCACTCTTCCGGAATTGTCCACGGTAATGATGACCGTCACCATTCCGCCTCCATAGCATCTGTAGGCCGGTATCGGAAGGTGGCTCGCCTTCCTGCCGTCAAGATGCCAGGACAGGACAGAAGGCCCGCTGTAGGCCCTGTTTTCTGCCTTTTTCTCTTCTTTCCTTGCCACAGGCTCGGCTGCGAAGTCATCGTCGCTTTCTGTCTGCGCATTCTTGAGCTCCTTTGCCAGCCTTTCGGCATCCTTGTACAGCTGCTCCGCATCAGTGCTCCTGTCGTCCTTCAGCGCAGTCTGGTTCCTTGACGAGGCCACGTTGCGGAATTCGACCCCGGAAGCACCTGCAATGAGGTCCTCAACCCTCTTGGAAACTTTCTCGTCGAAGGCCTTCTTCTCTTCCATCCGCCTCAGCTCCTCTTCACGGGAAAAGTCAATGACAAACGAGTTCTCCCTTTGAAGAGAGAACCCAATCTGACTTATGAGCAGGATTATGAGTATTACCAGATGAACGATCAGGGTAATGTACAATCCCGCCTTATCTTCCCGATTCAGCATTTCTGTCGTGCAATGACTTTTCTATTGTGGCCGAGATAATGTCGATGGCGACCTTGTTGTGGCCTCCCTGAGGGATAATGATGTCTGCATACCGCTTGCTCGGCTCGATGAACTGGAGGTACATCGGCTTTACCGTCTTGCTGTAGCGCTCAATGACCTTCTCCACGGTTTTGCCTCTCTCGATTATGTCCCTTGCCATCACCCTCATAAGCCGGTCGTCATCATCCGCATCCACGAAGATCTTGATGTCCATTTGCTCTCTGAGTTCCTTGCAGGTAAAGACCAGGATGCCCTCGATGATGATTACCTCGGCCGGGTCGACAGTGATGGTCTCGGTAGCCGACCTGGTGCAGGTCAGATAGGAATAAACCGGCTGTTCAATCCTGTTTCCCTGCTTCAGTTCCCTGAGCTGCTTGCAGAGGAGCCTGAAGTCGATTGAATCGGGGTGGTCGAAATTGATCTGCTGCCTTTCCTCCAGCGGAAGATGCCCGGAATCCTTGTAGTAGGAATCCTGAGGAATCACAACGACCTTTTCCCTGAGTTTTTCGGTAATGGCCCTGACCACTGTGGTCTTGCCTGAACCTGAACCGCCTGCTATTCCGATTACGAGCATAAGATGGTGGGGTTAAGATTTTTTAGAATTCCGCATTCCTTGGTGTTCTCGGGAAAGGAATGACATCCCTGATGTTGCTCATTCCGGTAACGAAGAGGAGAAGCCTCTCGAATCCGAGTCCGAAACCGCTGTGAGGCACGCTTCCGAATCTTCTCGTGTCAATGTACCATTCAAGGTTATTCCTGCTCATTCCGAGCTCGCCGATCCTGTTCTCAAGCTTCTCGAGTGACCATTCCCTCTCTGAACCTCCGATGATTTCGCCGATCTTCGGGAAGAGGACATCCATTGCCCTGACAGTCTTTCCGTTGTCATCCTGCTTCATGTAGAAGGCCTTGATCTCCTTCGGATAGCCTGTGAGGATGACCGGCTTCCGGAAATGCTTCTCCACAAGGTATCTCTCGTGCTCGCTCTGGAGGTCAACGCCCCAATATACAGGATACTCGAACTGGGCTCCGTTCTTTGCGGCCTCCTCAAGAATCCTGATTCCCTCGGTGTACTCAAGCCTTACGAACTCTGTTCCGATCACGCTCCTGAGTCTCTCGATGAGACCCTCGTCGTATTTGTCGTTGAGGAATCTGATATCGTCAATGCAGTTCTCCAATGCCCATGAAACCAGGTACTTGATGAATTCCTCCGCGAGATCCATGTTGTCCTTGATATCGTAGAAGGCCATTTCCGGCTCGACCATCCAGAACTCCGCAAGATGTCTCGGGGTGTTGGAATTCTCAGCTCTGAAAGTAGGTCCGAATGTATAGATTTCGCCTACGGCCGTCGCTCCAAGCTCGCCCTCGAGCTGTCCGCTCACGGTAAGGCTGGTCTGCTTTCCGAAGAAATCCTCGCTGTAGTCGATTTCGCCCTTCTTGTTCCGTGGAAGCGGCTTGTCAAGATCCAGGGTGGTCACCTGGAACATCTGTCCTGCACCCTCGCAGTCCGATTCTGTGATGAGCGGTGTGTGGAGATATACGAAGCCCTTCTTCTGGAAGAATGTATGAATCGCATAGGCCATTGCATTCCTGATCCTCAGGATTGCTCCGAAAGTGTTGGTCCTCATTCTCATATGGGCCACTGTCCTTAGATACTCCACAGTTACCTCCGGATAGAAGTAAGTAAGAATCGTTGCTTTCGGAACTCCTGCGGCAAGTGCTTTCTTCACTTCCTCTTTCTGCTCCGGTGTATACGACCAGTGCAGCATTCGATTTGTGATAGTATCTTCCCACTTAGGCTTTTCCCACTCAGGATTCCTTACAGGCTTAGCACCAGCACTTCCACTAGAAGCATTGGCACTTTCTGTTGCTTCCGACTTCTGCGATTCATCGACATACTCAAGCTCATTTGCCTGCTCTCTGTCTATCTTTGCTTTCTGCTCTGCTTCATCCTGCATGGAGAATCTTCTGCTTAATTCCGCATCACCAAGCACCATAAACTGCTCATAGGTAAGAGAGTCTATATACACATTCTCGCCCTTATCTTTCAGCTTTTCATAATACTTAACTGCCTTGTCTGAAAGAATCTCAAATGGTGGACCGATAAGATTATCTGCTCCCCTTATCTGATGAACATAAGGCTCTCCCTTGCCATCTGCTGTCTGGTTAAACATCG
>SFPH01000123.1 GCA_004552115.1 Bacteroidales bacterium | reverse complement strand
AAGGTCAAGGTGATGGGCATTATCAGGGCCCGCGCCGCAGCCGCCAGGGCAGCCGCTGAAGCCGCCAAGGCCGCACCGGCAGAGAAGAAATAAGTTGAACAATAAACCATTGAAATACAATGAACAGACTTTTGGTATCCCCGAACCCGCATCTTCATGCGCCGGTCTCCACCAAGTCGCTTATGCGTGACGTGGTGATCGCATTGATGCCTGCG
Organism: Bacteroidales bacterium; assembly: GCA_004552115.1. The sequence goes on along the minus strand of SFPH01000123.1, from coordinate 9,764 downwards.
GTGATTGTCTCGGTCATCTTCTATGGCCTTGGCGAAATCGCGGTTCTTGCGACATCCGTCATTTCCTGCGTGCTCCTGGAATATCTCATTACCAGGTTCCTGCTCAAGAAGCCTTCCACCATCTGCGACTGGTCAGCCGCAGTGACAGGACTTCTGCTTGCACTCAACCTCCCTTCCACCACTCCATGGTGGGTAGTGTTCATCGGCTCAGTTTTCGCTGTCGGAGTGGCCAAGATGACATTCGGAGGCATTGGACAGAATCTTTTCAACCCTGCGATTGCGGGCCGCGTATTCCTCCTCATCTCATTCCCTGCCTATATGACGAACTGGGAGATTCCGGGCGGACTCTTCGGAGTCGATGCGGTTTCCGGAGCAACACCTCTCGGCCTTATCAATGAGGGCATAATGTCCGGTCAGAGCATCCAGAGCATCATGGCCGAGAACGGTATCAGCTACGGTCAGATGCTGTTTGCCAATGTCGGAGGTTCCGTGGGTGAGATTTCCGCCCTGGCCCTCCTCGCCGGATTTGTCTATCTCCTTGTCCGCAAGGTCATCAGACCTCACATCACCCTTTCAATCTGGGCCACTGTCGCCCTGGTTTCACTGATTTTCTGGCTGGCTGACCCGTCACGCTTCACCGATCCGGTATTCAACCTTCTTTCCGGCGGTATGATTCTCGGTTCCTGCTTCATGGCCACGGACTATGTGACATCTCCTATGACCGACAAGGGCGGCATTATCTTCGGAATAGGAATCGGCTTCCTCACCATCATGATCCGTTACTTCGGAGCATATCCTGAAGGAATGTCATTCGCAATTCTCATTATGAACTCGACGGTTCCGCTCATCAACAGGTGGTTCCATCAGAAAAGATACGGGAGGAAATAATAATGGCAGCAGTATCCAATCTCAAGAATATGGCCCTCTGCCTCTTCGCCACCTGCTTCGTATGCTCGGGTGTGCTCGGCGGAGTGTATGCCGTGACCAAGGCTCCTATCGAGGAGACCAATGCGGCCATCCTCAAGGCCTCTGTGGCAAAGGTGCTCCCTGAGGGGGAAATCTCAGCATCAAAGCCGATCGAGGTAGGCGGAATGCCTTCGGAATATTATGAATGCGTAAAGGACGGCAATGTCATCGCATATGCCGTGAAGTCCACCGTGACAGGCTTCGGCGGCGCCCTGACCCTGATGGTAGGCGTTGTCCCGGGAGGCGAGATCTACAATACCAGCGTTCTCTCCCACAGCGAGACTCCGGGTCTCGGAGCCAAGTGTACAAGTGACGAGAAATTCTACGGGCAGTTCCGCAACCTGAAAATCTTCGACGCGGAGAATGCGATCTCGTCCAAGGCACTCACAGTCAAGAAGGACGGCGGCAATCTGGACGCCATCACCGCTTCCACCATTACCTCGAGGGCATACGCTCTCGCAGTCAAGAATGCGGCTGAGGCCATTGCGGCTCTTCCGATGCCGATTTCAGAATTATAGGAGGACATTACAATGACAAAATTGCAGCTTATAACAAAGGGCCTCATCAAGGACAATCCTACATTCGTCCTTCTGCTTGGAATGTGTCCTACACTGGCCACCACCACGTCGGCCATTGACGGACTCAGCATGGGCCTTGCCACACTTTTCGTGCTGGTGCTTTCCAATATGGTGATCTCTGCCATCGCCCCTGTCGTTCCAGACAAGGTGCACATCCCTGTGTATATCGTGGTCATAGCGACTTTTGTGACTGTGCTCCAGCTGGTTATGCAGGCATATGTTCCAGGCGTCTATGCTTCCCTCGGTCTCTTCATCCCGCTCATCGTGGTGAACTGTATCGTGCTCGGCCGCGCAGAGGCTTTCGCCAGCAAGAACGGCGTGATTGACTCCGCACTGGACGGAATCGGTGTCGGTCTCGGCTTCACGTTGTCTCTCACCGTCATCGGTCTTGTAAGGGAGATACTCGGTTCCGGTTCAGCATTCGGCTTCCACTTCCTTCCGGGTGACGGCATCCTGGCCTTCGTGATGGCTCCGGGAGCCTTCCTCGTGCTCGGATATCTGATGGTTCTGTTCAATAAAATCGCCAAGAAAGACTAAAGGATTATGGAAATTTTACTCATCATAGTTTCGGCTATATTCGTCAACAACATCGTCCTGGCGCAGTTCCTCGGCATCTGCCCGTTCCTCGGAGTGTCCAACAAGCTCTCCACCGCGACCGGAATGTCTGCGGCGGTATGCTTCGTGATCACTCTCGCGACGATTGTGACCTATCTTCTGAATAATCTGGTCCTGGTTCCGCTTCAGCTGCAGTTCCTTCAGACCATTTCGTTCATCCTTGTCATTGCGGCCCTCGTGCAGATGGTCGAAATCGTGCTCAAGAAGGTCAGCCCGTCCCTCTACCAGGCTCTAGGCATCTTCCTTCCGCTCATCACCACCAACTGCGCCGTTCTCGGTGTGGCCATTACAGTGGTTACCAAGGAGTTCACCTTCGGTCTTCCTGCCCACATGCTGAATCTCGGAGAGGCAGTTCTCTACGCATTCGCCACCTCTCTCGGCTATGGACTTGCAATGATTCTCTTCTCCGGAATGAGGGAGCAGCTTGCAATGAATGATGTCCCGAAGGCCTTCAAGGGCGTTCCTATCGCTCTCGTGACCGTCAGCATCCTCGCCATGGCCTTCATGGGCTTCTCCGGGATGGTATAGTAATTGTTGCGACATTTTGAACATGGATGTACCGGAGTTATTCAGTACATTTGCGGTATAATGCAAAACTTTTAATACAATGAAGAAGACTATCATCATTATTGCCGTGATGCTCGGATTTGCATTTGCGGCTTCCGCACAGCCTAAGGCGATTGGCGGACGGCTCGGATACGGAATCGAGGCCAGCTATCAGCATACTCTCGGTGCTCCCCATTTCCTTGAGCTCAATGCAGGCATCTTCGGCATCAACCACGTAGGATTCCGTTTCACCGGACTCTACAACTTCGTGTTCGCACAGCCGAATTGGACCCCGAGAGGTTCCTGGGCCTGGTATGCCGGTCCCGGTGTCTCTCTCGGAACAGCTCATTACAATGACAAGAACGGCCAGTTCTTCGCCGGAATCGCAGGCCAGTTAGGACTTGAATACGAGTTCTGGTTCCCTCTCCAGCTGTCAGTCGACCTGAGACCTCAGTTCGGCTTCTGCGACGGGGAATTCTATATGGACGGAGTAACCTACGGATTCGTTCCTACGCTCAGCGTGAGGTACGCATTTTAACGTTATTTCATAAAAATTGCAAGATGCCGACCCAAAAGGGTCGGTTTCTTGCATTGTTATAGTTTTAAACTGCAGACGCCATGAATAAGATCCGACTGATGACAGCAATTACGGCTGTTTTTATCATTTCTCTGCCTTTTGCATGGATATTTATTGATGCACACATTATTGCGAAAATCACCTGGAGCCTATTAGGTATATTGAACATAATTGTCACATATTCAACATATACTGATTATAAGAAGCATCAACGTTGAAAATCTGACCTCGAAAATCCAATTCAAATCTGACGCAACTTTTTTTTCATATCACTATCGAGTGAAGCACGCAGCTACAGCAATGCGGCAAAGAGACGTATGATTCTCTGCACAAGTTTCTTGTACCATGGACGGCTGAGCCATTCCTCGAGAGTCACCTCTCTGGAGGATTCCATATCCTTCTCGAAGATTTTCTTGTTTATGCGGGCGGTTTCCTCGTCATAGATGTAGGCATTCAGCTCGTAGTCCAGGTTGAAGCTCCGGAAATCCATGTTGGCGGAGCCGATTTCGCTCAGGTAATCGTCATCTCTCTCGAAGATTCTGACTCCAGCTCTGAGGCATTCCGAGAAATAGGACCTGTTGGCCGGGCCCATGAAGAAGAGGTCCGCCTTCTTCGGCACCATCACCCTCACATCCACTCCGCTGAGCGCCGCCGACTGCAGGGCCTGCAGCATCGGCTCCGGAGGCACAAAATATGGAGTCTGGATGTAGATGTACTTCCTGGCGTGCTGGACTGCCCATACGGCTCCCATATGGATGATAGGCCAGGCTGATTCCGGGTCGTCCGGGACAATCTGCATAAGGACATTCTTCTCCGTCCTGCCCGGTCCGCTTTCCGCATTTCCCTGAACATTCGCTTCCTGCGGTTCCCCGCACATAGGGAAATACTTGCCGAAGTCCGGGTCAATCTCCCCGTCTGCCGTTATCCAGGTGTTGAGGAAACTGTACTGCAGCCCGGCCACGGCATTGCCTGTAATCCTCAGATGCGTGTCCCTCCATCTGATGAAATAATCATCGCTTATGTTCATTCCCCCGGTGTAGCCGATTTTGCCGTCGATGACGACGATCTTCCTGTGGTCGCGATAATTGAGCTGGGTGAACAGATTCATCAGCGGCCAGTGCGATTTCGTGAACTTTTCCACCTGGACACCCGCCTTCTTCATCTCATTGTAATACTTCGGGCGGATGGCGATATTGGCGATATTCTCGTGAATGAACCTGACCTTGACCCCCTCGCGGGCCTTCTGCATCAGCATTTCCTTGATCTGCTGGCTTCCCTTGTCCTGGCGGAAATAGAAATACTCCATGTGGATGTGGTCCTTTGGATGTGGTCCTTCGCATTCCTCAGATCCTCCATCAGCAGCTCGAACTTCCGGTGTCCCGATGTGATGATTTCCACATCATTGCCGTCGGTCACGCAGGTCGAGCCGTCGGTGGCCAGCAGCCTTGCCAAGGACTTGTAGTCATCCCGGACAAGGTCATCCTTGCAATGCCCGAAAAGCAGCTCCCGAACCCTTCTGTCCGCCCTTTCCCCGAAGATTCTGATGAACCGCCTGTGCTTTATCGCAAAGTACCAGGACTGCCTGACATTGATGCCCACCATAAAGTAGAGCAGGAGTCCGACAATCGGCAGAATAGTGATGACCAGTATCCAGGCTATCTTCTTGGACGAGTCCCCGTCATCGAAGATGATGACGATCACCGTCCCGAGGACAATCAGGACGAAGAGGGTGTAGAGTATGCCGGAGAGCCATTGCATATGCTATGAGTAAATGAGGAGGAACAGCCCTGCCGCGAGGGCGGCTCCGGCGAGAGGCCCTGCGACCGGCACCCAGCTGTAGCCCCAGCCGCTGTCTCTCTTTCCTTTCAGCGGAAGGATGCTGTGTACAATCCTTGGTCCGAGATCCCTCGCAGGGTTCATTGCATAGCCCGTAGTTCCTCCGAGTGACATTCCCAAGGCCATGATAAGCCCGGTTACAGGGAATGCTCCGAGGCTTCCCGTGGAAACTGCCGTGCCGGAGACGCTGGCGGCATTGCCGGAGGTTCCGAGAGCCAGTATGATGAATACGAGAACGCATGTGGCAATGAGCTCGCTGAGGAGATTGACGCTCTTGTGCTCAATGGCCGGCATTGTGCAGAACAGGCCGAGAAGGCCGTCCGGATTGTCCGTGGTGGCCTTGAAATGGTCCTGGTAGAACACATAGACCAGCAATGCCCCGCAGAATCCTCCGAGCATCTGGGCTGCGGCGTAAGGCAGAAGCTCCGCCCAGGCGAACTTGCCGGCAATGGCGAGGCCGAGACTCACGGCCGGGTTGAGATGGGCCCCGGAATACGGGCCTGCAATGAAGACTCCGCACATGACTGCGAAGCCCCAGGCCATTGTGATTACTATCCATCCCGCTCCCTTGGCCTTGGATTTTTCAAGGGTGCAGGCGGCGCAGACACCGTCACCGAGCAGTATCATCACCATTGTTCCCAGGAACTCGAAAATGCATTTGTCGAATAATGAGATTTCCATCGTGCTTTAAATTAGAATTCATTGATATTCAGGAACTATTCTCCTGAGAGGGCTCGGCTTACGGCGTCCTTCCATCCTTCCTTGAGCTTCATTGTCTTTCCTGCCGGGGCGAGCGGGTTGAATACAGCATCCGATGACCACTGTCTGCGAATCTCGTCGAGGCTGCTCCAGAACCCGGTTGCCAGGCCGGCGAGATAGCAGGCCCCCATAGCCGTGGTCTCGGTCACTGCCGGGCGGACAACCTTGGCTCCGAGAATGTCGGCCTGGAACTGCATCAGGAGGTTGTTCCTGGATGCGCCGCCGTCCACCTTGAGTTCGGTGAGCCTGACTCCGGCATCCTTCTCCATTGCGCCGACAATGTCCATTGTCTGGAAAGCGATTCCTTCAAGTGCGGCCCTGGCAATGTGGGCTGCAGTGGTTCCACGGGTGATTCCGTAGATGCATCCTTTGGCGTACTGGTCCCAGTAAGGAGCTCCCAGACCGGTCAGGGCAGGCACGAAGTATACTCCGCCATTGTCCGGTACCGTCATTGCCAATGCCTCTATCTCGGAGGATGAACGGATGATTCCGAGGCCGTCCCTGAGCCACTGGACCACTGATCCGGCCACGAAGATGCTGCCCTCAAGGGCATAGTTGACCTCGTCTCCGATTTTCCATGCGACCGTGGTGAGGAGATTGTTCCTGGAGATTATTGGCTTGGTTCCGCTGTTCATCAGGAGGAAGCAGCCGGTCCCGTATGTATTCTTGACTGAGCCTGGAGTGGTGCACATCTGCCCGAAAAGGGCGGCCTGCTGGTCTCCCGCAATGCCTGCGATCGGCACAGGGTGGGCGAAGATTGTGGTCTTGGTGTATCCGTAGATTTCGCTGGATGACCTCACGTCCGGCATCATTGACTCCGGAATGTCGAAGAGTTCGAGGAGCTCCTTGTCCCAGGTGAGGCTGTTGATGTCGAAGAGCATTGTCCTGGAGGCGTTGCTGACGTCGGTGACGTGGCAGCCGCCCCTTGTCAGGTTCCAGATGAGCCAGGTGTCCACCGTTCCGAATCTCAACTTCCCGGCCTCAGCCCTGGCCCTTGCTCCCGGGACATTGTCCAGAATCCACTTGATTTTGGTGGCGCTGAAATATGCGTCGATGATGAGACCGGTCTTCTGCCTGATCATGTCGATCAGACCCTTGGCTTTCAGGGAGTCGCAGTAATCCGAAGTCCTGCGGTCCTGCCATACTATGGCGTTGTGGACGGGCTCTCCCGTCCGGCAATGTTGAGGCCGTTGATGCCCATTGACGTTATGGCCTCGGCTATCACGGACGCCTCGGAAGACCAGATGTCCTTCGGGTCGTGCTCCACCCAGCCCGGTTTAGGAAAATGCTGCGGGAATTCCTTCTGGGCAGAGGCCCGTATCTTTCCCTGCCTGTCGAAAACGATGGCGCGGGATGAACTTGTACCCTGATCCAGGGCTAGAATGTACTGTTCCATCTTAGTGTATCGTGGTTTTGGTTAAATATGCCGGCAGCGCCGGGATATGCCTTTCCAGGCATCAAAGTTCCTTTCTCATTCTCGCTTTCGGGATGCCGAGCTGGTCCCGGTATTTCGCGATGGTGCGCCTTGCCACCTTGTATCCCTTCTCGTTCATCAGGCTCACAAGCTGGTCATCCGTAAGCGGCTTGTGCTTGTCCTCGTTCTCCACGCATTCCTGGAGCACCTTCTTGAGCTCCCTCGTGGACACTTCCTCCCCGTCCTTGTTCTCAAGTCCCTCGGAGAAGAAATATTTCAACGGGAAAATGCCGAAATGCGTCTCGATGTACTTGCTGTTCACCACCCTGGAGATGGTCGATATGTCGAATCCGGTGATTCCGGCAATGTCCTTCAGCACCATAGGCCTGAGGTTGGCCTCGTCTCCGCTCATGAAATAGTCGTGCTGGTAATCGACGATGGCCTGCATTGTGCTGAGCAATGTGTTGTGCCTCTGCTTCAGGGCCTCGACGAACCATTTTGCGGAGTCCATCTTCTGCTTGACGAAGGTGGCGGCCTCCTTTTTCTGCCTCTCGGATGAATTGGCGGCATCCATCAGGAGCTCGGCATATTTGCGGTTGATGCGGATTTCCGGAATGGAGAATCTCGGCATGGAGAGCTTGAGCTCGCCGTTTTCAATATCCAGTATGAAGTCAGGCACAATCTGCTGGGCCTGGTCGTTGTATGAATCGTCAATCTGTCCGCCAGGGGAAGGATTCAGCTTCACGATCCGGGCCATTGCCGCCTTCATCTCCTTCTCGGAAAGGCCGAGCTTCATCATTATCTTCTGGAAATGCTTGGTGGAGAACTCGTGGAACCAGTCGGTCAATATCCTTTCGGCATTCACGACGTCTTCGCTCTGTTTCAATGCCTTGAGCTGTATCAGAAGACATTCCCTGAGATCCCTTGCCCCGACGCCTGACGGCTCGAAATCCTGGATGATGCGGAGCAGTCTCTCCACCTCCTCCTCGTCCGTGGTGATGTTCATCCTGAAAGCCAGGTCGTCCACGAGGCTCCCGATGTCCCTGCGCAGGTATCCGTCGTCGTCAAGGCTTCCGATGATGAAGGCGGCCACGTCGTGCTCGTGCTCGCTCAGATTCCTGAAGCCCAGCTGCTCCATGAGACTCTGGGTGAAACTTTCCTTGACCGAGAAGGTGTTGTACTGCGGCCTTTCGTCCTTGCCGTAGTTGTTCACCCTCAGTCTGTAGTCCGGTATGGAGTCGTCGTCCTTGAGCTCGGAGAGGGAGATTTCCTGAGGCTGCTGATCGTCGCCGTCCTCTTTCTCCGCAGGAGCGCTGTCGTCAAGCACCGGATTCTCCTCCAGCTCCTTGCGGATTCTCTGCTCCAGTTCCTGAACCGGCAGCTCGATGAGCTTTATGGTCTGAATCTGGAGCGGGGAGAGTCTCTGTACCTGTTTAAGACTTAGTTCCTGTTTCAGCATCTTCTCTGTTTTTTCTGTTTACTGGTAGTTCGGGTATATCTGGACCTTGACCGTATCGGTCTCGTAAGTGTGTTTTCTGTCTGCGGCCGGGAAGGAAATGTTTTCCTTTACCACGAATGCCCCCGGGTATTCCCCCTTGATTCCCTGCAGGAATTCCATCGCCTCCGACCTTGTCCTGAAATCGCCTGCGACTACTTTGAAGAAAGGGTTCTGATAGGTTCTGTAGACAGGAATCCCGGGATGGGACGAAGAAAATCTCTTCACTGTCATCTCGGAGGCGTTCCTGGCATTCTGGCTGTTGTCGAAGAATATCCTGACGCGGAATCCGGACAGCTTGCGGTCCCGGTTGCCGTTGATGTGACTCTGCATTGCGGCGGAGATTGCCTGAGACTGATGGACTTTCACCTCTCCTTCGCCCGGCCTCCGTGAGGAGATGATGTTGAACACAGAACGGCCCAGGAGGGCGGAGTCCAATGCCGCAGCCTGGTGATAGACCACTGAGTCCCTCATTTCCTGAGCACCGGAAGAGTGTCCGGAGAGGATGATTGCCGCAAGTGCCGCCACTGCGGCAAGAATAGTTGTTCTTTTCATGTTCTTCCCTTACTGTTTCGCTTGGAGAGCCTTGGCGGCCTCCTTTATTCTGGCGAGCGGGACTCTCTTGAGGGAGATGTCCTTCTTCCTTCCGCCAGCCTTCAATGTGGCGTCAATGTCCACAGTGAAGCGGTTTACATCCAGCTTTCCGGCAATGCCCAGCACCTGGAGCACTGAAACGCCATTGGCCAGGGTGCCTCTGGCATTGACCTGATACGTCCCGGAAGAGCGGCGTTTCACGGTCACCGGCTCGGCCGAATAATCCAGCAGCGGCTCTCCGTCATAATAAACCGTACCCCTGGCGTATGCCACCGTAAATGCCATCGCAGGGTTGTCGACGCCTGCTTCCAATACCGCATCGACGGCTCTCAGCCCCGACGGGGTCAATGAGACAATCCTGGCTGAGGTGATGCGTATCTCATT